>NZ_WJYH01000039.1:0-39743 GCF_009668065.1 Acinetobacter sp. RIT698 | reverse complement strand
TAAATTTACAATTACATTTATACAAAAAAGAAACAAGATATTGGTAAATGTTCGATAAAGCATTTTTATTACAAAATTGTCATTAATTAAATGTTTGATTAGAACGCTTTCATAAATCAAAAGATAATCATCTGGAGTGAATCATAGTCGTATTGAAAGTCCCTTCTCCCGTTGGGAGAAGGCTAGGATGAGGGGAATTTTATGTTGATTTATGGTTTAAAAAAGACTTCTGAAAAAAGCCTATAGATCAAAATAAATTAGATTATCGATCTAAAATAAACACTAATCATTTTCTCGTTCATATTCCGCAATTGCTTCTTTCGCAATACTGAAACTATCTACACCAGCAGGCACTCCACAATAAATTGTGATTTGAAATGGGGCTGTTGATATTTCATAAATGGCTTGCGTTGTAGGCTAAAATTGAGCATGAGACGTATACGTCGTAAAGCATGAATGAGTAAGATGAATTCAGGGTGTATTTCAATCTATATTTTTAAAAATTTGTCAATAGATCATTTTTCAACTAAAAATCTACACATAATTTTCAACCGATTATCGGATAATAACTTTTAATATTTTCATTTCAGTAGTAATGTTTAGTTAAACAAACAAATAAAAAAAGGAAAAACAATGGATATAATTCTAATACACGGAGCCAATCAAGCAGTTCATGATGAAAAGCTAGGAACTGACATTTTAAAGACAAAATGGCTTAATTATATTAAATCAGGATTTATTAAAAACGGTTTTGATGTAGCTTTATTAAATAAAGTTAATTTTAAATTTTTATATTATGCGGACCTAAGAGAAAATATTACTGCCTTAGTTACAAATGAAATGGCATTTCAAACAATGTCTGAACACTCCAAGCTTTTACTCGAAAGCCAAATTGAAGAATTGGAACAAGATCCTGAAATAAAATCATCACTTCAAGCTCAAAATAATACACAAACACATAATAATTCATTTCCAATTCTTACCCCTAGCCCACTAGGATTTACAGAGACACTGATAGACAGGATAATCTCTCTGTTAGAAGGAAAATATTCTGCTGTTGATAAATTATTTGTAAAAATAGTTTTTAAAGAAGCGCTTTATTACATAGATAATCAGAAATATGTCAAAGCTATACAAACTAGATTAGACAAAATCATTGGAGATAGTAAAGACTATATTATTCTTAGCCACTCTCTCGGAACATTAGTAGCTTATACTCATGCTTGTCAAGCACCTCAAAAAAGCATAAGAAAATTAGTAACTATGGGTAGCCCACTTGCAATTAAATTTGTTGAAAGTTTACGTCAAAAACCACTTGTCGTTCCATCTTCAATTATAACCGATTGGATTAATCTATACGACAAAGAAGATTTTGTTGCTGTTTATCCGTTAGCTAAACCTAAATACAATATTACACCAGATATTGATAATAGAATTGTTCATACAATTGATAGTAAACCACACAATATTCAAGGTTATCTAGAGAGTGAAGGATTCTGTCAATTGTTAAACAATGAATTAAAATCAATTTAAAATTCATTCTTAAATTGGGAGATTTCAATTATGTCTACAAATCTTAAAAAACAGATTATCTTACATATTGATTCTCCCTCTGGTCGTTCTTTTAATAAAATTAAAAATAAAAGAAATGATATTTTTGTCCGTAGTCAAAATGGGCAAATTCTTCGAGATTTAAAATCTTTAGATTTTACTAAAGAGATACGCCTTGATATTCCTCGCTCTTTCTCAATAGAAATTGCAGACATGAATCCTAAAGAAATATTAGATGCCCATGATGATCCGAATCGCATCTTAGCTCCTCCACTGCCTCTTCATCTAATTCATCCTTTAAATGGACAAAATTATAAACAAGAAGAGACTCCATTTTCTAATACATGGGGTGTTGAAACAACACTAGCCCATCAAAGCCCTTTTAATGGTGAGGGAGTAAAAATAGCAATATTAGATACAGGTATTAATTCTGAACATCTTGCATTTCAAGGCGTAAAATTAAAACTTAAAAATTTTACTCAAGATGTTAATGAAGATATCCATGGACATGGAACTCATTGTGCAGGGACAATTTTTGGTAGAGATATAGATGGGCTACGTATAGGTGTTGCTCCAGGAATCACAGATGCCTTAATAGCCAAAGTGATTGGTGTTGGTGGTACATCAGGATCCTTGGTAGAAGCAATAGATTGGGCCTATAAAGAAGGCGCAAATTTAATTTCTATGTCTCTAGGTATTGATTTCACCACCTATATAAAAGAATTAACAGATGACGGCTATACTATAGAGGCTGCAACGTCCTATGCATTGGAGCAATATTTAGCAAACGTAAATATGTTTTCAGTACTTAATGATCTGATACAAGCAAAAGAAAAATTATATCAACCATGTGCAATTATCGCAGCATCAGGAAACAGTAGCAATCGTCCACACTATGAAGTTTCAGCCTCAGTACCAGCCACTAGTGAGAATGTAATTTCTGTTGGTGCTTTAGCACAAATAGGGCAAACTTTTTCCATAGCTCCCTTTTCCAATGATAAATGCACAATAGCAGCACCTGGCGTAAATATTACATCTGCATGGATTGGATCAAATGATGCTCTAAGATCTCTAGATGGAACAAGTATGGCAGCACCTCATGTAACCGGATGTGCTGCGTTATGGATTCAAAAACTCAAACAACAAAATAATTTTTCATCAGTAATGCTTCAAGCAAAACTACTTGGAAGTGCAAAATATATTCCTACTATAGCCAGTAAAGATATTGGCAGTGGGCTAGTCCAAGCACCACTATAAATAAGTACTAAACATTTTCTCGTTCATATTCCGCAATTGCTTCTTTGGCAATACGGAAGCTATCTACACCAGCAGGTACACCACAATAAATTGTGACTTGTAATAAGACTTCTCTAATTTTTTCTTTGGGAACACCATTACGTAACGCACCTTTCACATGTAGTTTCAGCTCATTTGGGCGGTTAAGTGCAGAAATCATAGCGAGATTTATCAGACTTCGTTCAGGTTTCGTCAGCCCTTCTCGCCCCCATACTGCACCCCAACAATACTCAGTGGCTAACTCTAATAATGGCAAGTTAAAATCATCAGCATTGTTCATAGATTGATTGACATATTCTTCGCCAAGCACTTGTTTACGGATCGCCAGCCCTTTTTCAAATGTTTCATTACTCATTTGCTTAATCCTCACAATTAATTATTTGCTTAATCCAGCTAACAACACATATTTAATTTCCAAGTAATCTTCTATTCCATATTTGGAGCCTTCGCGTCCTAATCCTGATTGCTTTATCCCACCAAACGGCGCCACCTCGTTGGATAATATTCCAGTATTCAGTGCCACCATGCCATACGCTAAAGCATCAGATACACGCATTGCCCTAGCCAAATCCTGAGTATAAAAATAAGATGCCAAACCGAACTCAGTATCATTGGCATAGGCGATAACCTCTTCCTCTGTTTCAAACTTAAATACAGGTGCTAATGGACCAAAAGTTTCTTCTTTGGCAACTTGCATTTCAGCAGTAACATCTTTGACAATGGTCGGTTCAAAGAACAGTGCCCCGCATGGGTGAGGCTTTCCGCCCAACACGATCTGTGCACCTTTGCTTACTGCATCGTCAATATGTTCTGTCACTTTGCGAATTGCTGCAGCGTCAATGACGGGTCCAAAATCTACACCAGCCTGCATACCATTGCCGACCTTGAACTGTTTTACCGCCGCAACTAATTTTTCGATAAATACGTCATAGACCGCTGATTGCACATAAATACGATTGGCACAGACACAGGTCTGCCCTGCATTACGAAATTTACTTGCAATCGCACCTGTTACAGCAGCATCAAGATCGGCATCATTAAATACAATAAATGGAGCATTCCCACCCAACTCCATCGATACCTTTTTTACTGTTGATGCACATTGCGCAATCAACTGTTTACCCACCACAGTTGAACCGGTAAAACTAAACTTTTGCACGCGTTCATCTGTAGTCAGTACTTCACCGATTTCGCTAGAGCTTCCAGTGATAACATTAAATACCCCTGCTGGAATACCTGCACGTAGTGCCAACTCAGCAATGGCAAAGGCTGATAATGGCGTTTGCGAGGCTGGACGGACAATCATGGTACAACCTGCCGCTAAGGCGGGCGCAACTTTACGGGTAATCATGGCATTGGGGAAATTCCACGGGGTAATTGCAGCACAAACCCCGATGGGTTGTTTGTTGACTAAAATTTTCTGATCAGCGGCATTTGAGGGAATAATGTCGCCATAAACCCGTTTGGCTTCTTCGGCAAACCATTCTATATAAGCTGCGCCATATGCAATTTCACCCTTGGCTTCTGCTAAAGGTTTTCCTTGTTCCAAGGTTAAAATATAGGCCAGATCTTCTTGATGCTGCATGATTAAATCAAACCATTGACGTAAAATCTGACTGCGTTGTTTGGCAGTTTTTTTACGCCATAGCGATAAAGCCTGTTCAGCTGCGGTAACAGCATCCAAGGCTTCCCGCTGCCCCATTTTCGGTACAGTGCTAATGATTTCACCTGTAGCAGGATTGATCACATTAAAAGTTTGTTTCGTGTCAGCATCGCGCCACTGACCATTGATCAATGCCTGTGATTTTAATAAACCCACATCGTTCAGTTGTGCCATTTTATTGTTTTCCTATTTTTTAAATCTTTGCCAAACACCCAACTTTTTACATCTTCAACAATACTTTCCCGATTTAAATCACTTGTAACGAGAGCTTTTGACCCAGTACTGAAAATTGATATTGCCCTATGTTTAAATCCATCGGACGAATGATGGAACCTGTTAAAATCACATCACCTGCGTTTAAGCTTTTAGCCTGTTGCAAGAGGGTCCGAACCAACCAAAGATAGTTGCGGATTGGGTGATCTTCAGGTTGTGTGGTCACAATGATGTCGAGGTTGGCTTGTTCAATAAGCGGGTAAATATCTAAATCAGCTATAGAGACCTCTATTTCATCACCCAGTATGTAAAACTGTGCCGCAGCATTATCTGCCAAGAATTGAGCGAGATTAAAATGCCAGTTTTGCCAGCGCGTATCTGCAATTTCAATTGCTGGCCGTATTTGCCCTACTTTTGCCAGCAATTCTGCATCAGTTAAATTCGCAGTGGTGATGGCCTGTTTTAAAATAAAGGCCAATTCAACTTCTAATTTCGGTTGATACAGATTTGCAAGCGCTATACAACTGCCATTTTCCAATTGCATATCTGAGCAAAGATGACCATAAACAGGATGTTGCAAAGCATATTTAGCTTGAGCAGGTGCACCCGAAAGAGCCACTTTCCAACCTGAAAGTGTAGTGTCAGTTTCCTGACAATAGTGTTGAATCAGTTGAGCCTGATTGAGATAAGCCTGATCGGTTTCAAGAGATTCAAACTCATTGGCATCCAATACATGTCGCGCAATCCGGGCATCTAATAAGCGATGTTGTAACTCGGTTAATTGATCAACTGACATGCCAATTTCTCCAAAGTTTCTTCAAGCTTTTCCAAAGCGCATGTGGCTGCAATAAAGCGGTCAGGACGTACAATCACCACCTCATCACGGGCAAGATCAAACCAGTCTTCTAGTTTTCGCTCCACATCCTCTACACAAATCACCTGTTCAGAAGCATTTAAAGGTTGCTTACGATTTAAACCACTTTTAGCGCGATTGATCTGAATAAAACGCGTCTCACGACTTTGCCAAAATTGTCGCGTCTGCTCGGATAAATGCTCCAGTGGATCTTTTCGGAATGCAATCACGGCATACCATTGACCCAGAATCTCATCAAATTTCAACTTACTGGCATGAGCATCTTCGACATAGGGTTGAATAAATATTTTCCCAACCACATCGGTTTCTTTGATGTGCGGACGTGGATGATAGACCAAACCTTTATGAATAAAGGGTTTCGGCTTAAATTTAAATTCAACCAGATGGCTGCGTAAGGCATCGACATTGTTAAAAGCTTGAAATAGCCAATCACGTACCCCTGCCATAAGTGGATTGGTCAATCCCAAAACCATACCCATATTGTCTGCCAAGGCAACTAATTCTGTCGCGTGGGTACGGCGCTCATCATCATAACTGGCGATGATTTTTTCCGAGGCGTAGTTTTTTAATACCGCAGCCAATTTCCATGCGATGTTCCCTACATCTCGAATACCTGAATTTAAACCTTGCCCTGCCCAAGGTGGAGTAATATGTGCCGCATCGCCAATCAAGATAATTCGTCCCGCAATAAAGCGGTTGGCAACTCTTGAATTATGGGTATAGGCACGAATTCGAATGATTTCCAGTTCATCTACAGCATCCCCAATATGATTACGGATCAATTGGCGAATGTTGTCTTCCTTACACATACTTTCTTCGTCTTCACCATCAAACAGCATAAATTCCCAGCGGCGCTGCTGATAAGGCAAATATATACAGACAAATGGGCGATTAGGGTCTGCATGTAAGGCGGTATATGGTGCATCCAGAGAATCATGTGCAGCATCCACCACAATCCATTTATGTGGATGAGTTAAACCCTCAAGCTGAATCCCAGCTTTTTTACGCACACAGGAACGGCCACCATCTGCACCAATCACATATTTGGCTGAGATTTGGTAAATTTCACCATCGCTGTCTTTAACTTTGACCGTTGCCGATTCTTCGGTTTGGGAAACATCGAGCATTTCATGCCCAGAACGTAATTCGACCTGTGTATAGGGTTGCAACATTTCCCGCATGGATTTTTCTAAAAGCTGCTGCATAAAGATATTGCGCATCGGCCAACCATAATCAGCAACAGACGGTTTTACTTCAGCAAAACAAATTCCACGAGCATTGTAATAACGCAACGGTACATTTTGGATCATGTCTTTTACAACTTCATCAGCCACGCCAATGCTTTGCAAAACACGTAAGGCCTCATCGTCCATGCCCACTGCACGAGGGTACGGTAAAATATCTGGACTCATTTCAAGCACAATGCTTTGAATTCCATACATTCCCATATAATGCGCCAGCGCAATTCCATTTGGCCCACCGCCAACAATAACAACCTGTGTGTGTTCCTGCTTCATCCCTATTGCTCCCTTCCTTTGACTTCCTACCGCTAAGCAAACTGTCTTAAAAAATCCTGTACGGTCTGATTAAATTGTTCAGTTTGATCATCATGGACATAATGTGATGCCCCTGCAATTTCCACTGTTTTGACCAGTTTGTTGTTTTCCTTAATTTTTTCGAGTATCTCAGTGGTTAAGAAATCTGACAAGCCACCCTTTATAAATAGCGTAGGACAAGTCAAACTTTTAACAGCAGGCCACAAGTCGATCGATGGAAAACTCAAACGTGCCTTGGCAATCCCTACCTGATCATGGCGCCAATGAATCTGACCATCTTTTTCTAGCAAGGTATGTTGCAAACGTGACTGAATCCCCTGCTCATCAATCAATGGGCGAAGCTTTTGCCAAAATGTTGTGGCCTCATCCCACGAAGCAAAAGATAAGGGGGTGCTTTGCATTTCGTGTCGAATCCGTGCTGCACCCTCGCCTTGTATAGAGGAGCCTGGACCAATATCCTCAACAATCAATGCCTGAACCTGCTCAGGATGCAAACGAGTAAATTCAAGTGCATTAGTTCCACCTAATGAATGACCCAATAAGATGATTTGATCCACCTTTAATTCAGCAATCAAATCTTCAAGATCATGTACATAATATTCAGTTTGGTAGCTTGAATATTCCGCCCAATCACTTTGTCCACGTCCACGCTGATCCAGTGCCACCACATAAAAATGCTCCGCAAGCAGTGGTGCAAGCATGTGCCATGTTGCGGCGTAGGAACGCAATCCATGCAGCATGATTAAGACAGGCTGCTCAGGTTCGCCCCAAGTTAAATAATGCAGACCAAGTCCACTGCGGTTTTTAAAAAAATGACTTCCTATTCGCATAATCTCATGTCCTTATATGCATGCGCGATGCCTAAGATTGAGCTGCGTTATCGCTGGCTTAATTTAGACCATCTTCGCCTTTAATTTCAGATGCTTTTAATCCACCTAAACGAGCATGTAAGCGTCCACGAGTCGCAAAAGCCCAGATCACAATAATTTCATCGTTATTGGGTGCATCATTAAAAGATAAAGAAAATGTGTCATAGTGCGAACGTACATAAAGCGCATCTTTATGTGCTAAAGGAACATCAATGATTGTCCCTGCAACACCACGCTTACCAGTCGAAGGCACCCATGATTTACCACCACAAATAGCCTCACGTACCGGGTTGGCCGCAGGATTGGTCAAAAAGGCATTGCCATGTTCATATTCACTATTCATACCGACCAAAATGGCTTTGCCATAACTTTCAATGGCTCGACCCTGTGCCAAAGCCTGTATACGTCGACCAAATTCACGACCCAGTTCAGGTGATTTTTCAATCAGTGCATTGAGGTCTTGCTGAAACTTTCCTGCAAATGGATTATGGATCGCAACAGCAACCGCATATTTATAAACCGGTTCGCCATCTGCCAACACACCGCTTTCATTTGCCAGTGTTTCTTCTACAAAGCTGTACCATTTACGAATATGGTAATATTCAAAATTTGCTTTTTTCATATCAGAACCCTTTAAAAAATAGGCTTAATTTCAATCGGATTGCTTGGAGCACCAGTATCATGAAAAGCTTTAATCGCTTCAGCATCGTCATGAATCGTTTCTAAAAAAAATTCTAAACGATTGCCATCTGGGTCATTGAAATACAGGCCATTGCCTACGGTATGGTCTGTGGTTTTGACCACTTCCACGCCTTTTTGGATCAGCATGCCATGCAATTTTTGCAAGGTTTCAAATGTTCCCTCGATTTCCAAACCATAGTGCTGTAAGCCGAGTCCACCTTGCTGTGCATCAGGCGTCGCCTTGATCAAGGCAATGTCATGATGCTTTACACCAAAACTCATCATGATCCATGCTGGACCACGCGCATGCTCTACCATTCCCAAGACATCGGCATACCATTGAGCAGATGCTTCAGGATCTCTGACAAAGAGTGAAAGATGCGTACGTAATACTTTTATTTTCATCTTTAGCTCGCATTATTTTTCGATCACAGATTGATGTAGCGCCTTGATTTCAGTATTTGCAGGCGTCCATAACACGTCTGCAATTTCACTAAATTCACGCCAATGTTTAATCCAGCTATTACCGCCATTTTCACTGGTAAATAGATGACCATACTTTGTGCCAGCAACCATCTGCGCTGGATTGTTAAAGTTTTGCTGAATCGCCCAGATACAAGAATTGGGTTGTTGTGGTAAAGGCAAGACTTCCCATGTTGCTGCAGCATCTTTGGATAGCAGAATCTTACTGGTGGTTCCCGGTGTCCCATCCGAAATACTGATATACACAGTACTCTGACTCTGATGATGTGCTGACATTGCACGTACGTAATACAAACCAAAAGTTTCTTTGGCAATGATTCCTGTCCATGTCTGCCCGTCATCAAAACTGCGATACACCGCATTGACACAGACCACCACCACCACTTTTTGACCATGATTTGGCAACACTGCAATCGCATGAACGTCAGAATTAAAATCCCAAAGCAAACGATCATCTAGTCGCTGCCAAGTATCACCACCATCTTGTGAATGAAAAAGTCCGCCTTCTTCTAAACCAAACCAAATTTTATTGGCATCGGTTGGATCGTAAGCAAAAGCCAATAAACGCGGACGACTGACCCCTGCACAAAACTCTGGAATTTCAACAGGCGCAGCATCCCAAGTCTGCCCACCATCTAGACTACGCCAAAGCACAGCGCGTGAGGGTGCTCCTGTTCCAGCAAAAATTCTTTGTCGATTTTGCGGATCAACTGCAACTTTCCACACAGTTTGGCCTTTAAACGGCGTATCCATTTGCTGCCATGTCCCACCACAATCATGGCTGACACATAAGCCAATATCTGTGCCTACATAGATGATGTTGGCTTGTTCAGGATCCTGTGATAAAGCGCGGGTAATCGCATCAAATTCTAGATCTTGCCCCACCCCCAAACGATGCCATAACCTGCCATCATCACCACTACGGATCACCGCTTGCCCAACGGTCGCCACTAATAATGTTCCATTTGACATAATGCCTGCTCCTTAGATAAAGATGCCACGGGTCAAACCACCATCAATACCAATCGACTCTCCTGTGATCGCACCCGCTTTCGGTGAAGCAAGGAAACCAATCAAGTAGCCCATTTCGATAGGTGCAAGTGTCCTGCGAATTGGCGTGCTGTCGATATAGCCCTGACGAACTTGCTCAGGTGTTTTGTTCTGTTTAACCCCTTCACGTTCATAAAGCTCTTGAATATGTGGTGTATCAACAACGCCAGGATGAATCAGATTTACAGTAATACCCGATGGACCAAGTTGGTCGGATAAGGTCTTGGTCAAATGGGCAATCGCGAGATTACGCATCCCTGACATGACCTTACTGCCACGACCTGTTAAGCCACCGATATTAATTACCCGACCAAAACCAGCCTTTTTCATATGCGGTGTAACGGCTTTGATACAACGAAAATAGCCAATAACCTTAGTGTCTAAATCACCCAATAACTCATGATCTTCTGCATGTTCAATATCATTACGTACCACACCAGACGGGGCTGCTGCGCCATTGACCAAAATATCAATTCGTCCAAAATGCTGCATGGCCTGATCAACCATAAACTGCACCGCTTTCATATCCGTGGTATCACAAAATAATGGCAAAACCTCATTACCTGTTTCAGTTGAAATCTCTTTGGCTGTTTCATTCAGATAACTCATACGACGGGCGCAGATCACGACTTTGCAGCCTTCTTGAGATAAAAGACGGGCAACATCTTTACCAATTCCCATCCCACCACCAGTAACGATTGCAACTCGATCTTTTAATTCTAAATCCATTTTTTAGTCCTTTTTTGAGTCAAAAATCCCCCATTCCCACTTTGAGTGGGAAAGTAACGCCCTTTTTCAAGGGAGCTTAAGAGAGATCTTAATTAATACAAATTCACGCAAACATTTTTGGTTTCAGTATAAGCTTCAATCACATCATGGCTCATTTCACGTCCCCAACCTGATTGTTTATAACCACCAAATGGGGAAACTGGATCAACCACGTTATAGCAATTTACCCATACGGATCCTGCTTCTAACTTGGCTGCAATTTGATGTGCCTGAGATAAATCCTGTGTCCAAATTCCAGCAGCTAAGCCATAAATTGAATTATTGGCGCGCTCAATCAACTCATCCGTATCGGACCAACTCATCACCGTTAATACAGGACCAAATATTTCCTCTTTAGCAATACAGGCTTTTTCTTCTCTATCAAGGAAAATGGTTGGCTCGAGAAAATAGCCCTGATCAAAACCAGTTGGACGTTGACCGCCTGTTAGTAATTCAGCACCTTCCGCTAATGCTTGCTGAATATAACGATTGACTGTCGCATATTGGCGTTCAGACACCAGTGGCCCCATGGTTGAACTTTCATCTAGGCCATTGGCAATTTTCATGCCCTGTGCCTGTTTGCATAAACCATCCAGCACTTCATCCAGCACTTTTTCATGCACATACAAACGGGAACCTGCGGTGCACACCTGTCCTTGGTTATAAAAAATGGCTTGTGCTGCACCAGGAATCGCTTTACTCAAATCCGCATCAGGTAAAATAATATTGGGGGACTTACCGCCTAACTCTAAAGTGACACGCTTCATATTCGAGGTTGCTTGTTGGGCAATCGCTTTACCCACCGCTGTCGAGCCAGTAAATGCCACTTTATTCACTTGCATATGTGCACTGAGTGGTTCACCAACATCACGACCTGTACCTGTGACCAGATTGACCACCCCTGCTGGGAAGCCTGCTTCTTGAAAAAGCTGCATTAAGCGCACTGCAATCAATGGTGTTTGTTCAGCAGGTTTTAAAATTGCAGTACAGCCCACAGCCATTGCAGGCGCAAGTTTCCAAATACACATGGTCAGTGGGAAATTCCATGGCACAATAAAACCACAAACACCCACAGGATCACGTAAGGTATAGTTTAAAAATGTGCCTTGAGGTGCACCTGAAACTGGCACTTGTCGCCCTTCAACCTTGGTCGCAAAACCCGCAAAATAACGTAAAATATGTGCTGCACCACCACACTCATGACGTGAATACAATAACGGCTTACCATTATCCAGTGTTAAAATCTGTGCCAACTCTTCAGTGTGTTTTTCCACTAAATCTGCCAATTGATACAACAATTTGGCACGTGTTGCGGGGATCTCATAACGCCACGTTTTAAACGCTTGATTGGCAGCATCGACTGCCAAATCAACATCCGCTGCACCGCCTTTTGCCACTTGAGCAATGACTTCTTGTGTCGCTGGATTTTCAACATCAAAGGTCTGTTTACTGACTGAGTCCGTCCATTGACCGCCAATAAATAATTGTTGTGGTTTCGCTAAAAAACGATGTACTTCTGGAAAAATCTCATTTATAGCCATGGGATACACCTCATAATTCCATTACGATTAGATGGGGTTGCATTGCTTGATTGGTTTGAGTCAATGCAGTTTGTAATTCTTGATTGGTTCGCGCCACAGTAGACGCTAAGCCATATGCTTTGGCCAAAGCTGTCCAATCTATTTTGGGTTGATTGAGTTCGGTTAAAGACAATGCCGTTTCACTGAATTCTTCTACACCAAAACGTCTTAATTCATTTTGCAAAATGGCATAACGATGATTGGCAGCAATGAGAATCGTGACAGGTAAATTTTCACGGGCAATGCTCCACAATGTTTGAATGGTGTATTGCGCGCTACCATCAGACTGTAAGCAGAACACTCGTGTGCCTCGTTCAGCCAGTGCAGCACCAAAACCAGCAGGAATACCCTGTCCAATTGCGCCACCGGTATTGGTCATGACCCGATGTTTTACTGCATCATTCGAAGCAGTAAAAAATGGATAACCACAAGTCCCCCCCTCAATAGAGACAATACAGTCCTCAGTCAGACTCGCAGATAAAATTTTCGCAATAGATGCTGGGCTCAATGCCGCTTGTGCTGGTGGTAGTTCTATCGCTTTGCTTACGACAGGCACAAAGGCAGGTGCATTCAGTTCATCCGCCAGTGCATTAAGTGCCGCAGGTACATCCTCACCGACATCAGCCAGATAAAGCAAACGATCTGGTTCAGCTAAGCGTGATGGCAATCCTTCATAGCCAAAATAGCTAATTGGATCAATTACACCCGCACACACCACATAATCATAGTATTCCAACACCTCAATCGCCTTTTCAGGAAAATATGGCAAGCGATCTAGATCTGGTAAGCCACCACCTCGATGACTAATCCGTGGGAATGTTTCAGCAAACATATGCACATGCGCCAATTGCGCCAAACGTCCTGCTGCTTTTAAACCCTCATCATTTACACCGGTGTCTCCCACAATAAACACCAGAGATTTACCTTGCTGATAATACCGAGCGACCTGTTCAACCTTACTGGCGATAAAGTGACGTTGTGGTGCGGTGACCTGAAAATGCTTCCCGATATCCTGAATCTGTTGGGCTTGAAAATCCATTGGTAAGATCAGCGTAGCGATTTGTCCTTTTGCCTGCCAAGCGGCTTTCATCGCATCCTGTAAATCATCACCAATACTGTTGGCATTGCGGGTCATGCGTACCCAACCTGACACAGTTTTTGCCATGCTTTCAATATCACTGGCAAGTGGTGGATCATAGTTCACATGCCATGAAGCATGGTCACCAATAATATTCACTATAGGTGTATTAGCACGACGAGCATTGTGCAAATTTGCCATGCTATTGGCAAAGCCCGGTCCTAAATGGGTCAGGGTTAAAGCAGGCTTTGCAGCCACCCGACCATATCCATCAGCTGCACCAGAACAAACGCCCTCAAATAGAGAAAGTATAGGTTTGATTTTAGTTTCCGCTTGCATCACCGCAACCATCGGAATTTCTGTTGTTCCTGGGTTAGCAAAACAATATTCAAAGCCAAGTTGCGCAGCCGTTTTTACAAAATATTCCGCACCGATCATCTTCTTCACCAGAAAAATTAAATTATTCCCTTATTAAGAGATTTATAAAACATAAAATTTATTATTTCAATAGTTATTTTCATAATACGGGATTTTTTATAATTTTAATATTTCAATTGACCAGATCGCATAACTCGTGAAAGATATAAAAAGTAATTTGCCGTTTTAATCGAGAAAATATGAATAGCAGTCTGGCCAGAATACTGAATGTACTCAACCTCTTTGGTCCTGAACAATTAGAAATTGATGCTGAACTCATCGCACAAAAGTTTGATTTATCAAGAACTTCCTCTTATCGCTATATCAAAGAATTATGTGATGCTGGGCTGATTGTAAAGCGTGGGCCGGGCGGTTATGCCCTTGGCCCTCGTGTCATTGAGCTTGACTGGATGATGAGAAAATATGATCCAGTGTTAAGTACAGGCCGTCCATATCTAGAAAACTTAAGCCAAATTACTGGACTCACTGTTTTTGTCAGTGCTTTTTATGACAGTAAAATTATTAACACTTTTATTTTAAGCCCCAATAATGACATGCATTTTAGTTTTGGACGTGGACGACCTCTGCCACTGTTCAGAGGGGCACAAGCCAAAGTTTTAACTTCATATCGAAGCATAAAAAAAATTAAGCAACTGTATGAAGCCCAAATTTCAAAAGATCCACTGAATATTTATTCACTTGAAGATGTATTAAAAATTTCCAAAAACATTCGTAAAAACGGCTATTGTGCGACCAATAATGAATTAAATGTGGGCAATATCGGGATCGCAGCCCCGATTTTTTCAGATTTTGATTCTAAAGAAGTGACTCATAGTGTCTGTGTGGTCGGCTCTGATCAACAATTTAATTTATTACGCCAAGAAACCATTATTGAGATTTTATTGGAGACTGCAAAAAATCTAACTCAATCGATTGTCTCATCTCCAAAACCGAAGCATCACCCCATCGAAGTGGATGAAATCCAAATTCAACGAGAAGAAGTTGAGCATCTAGAGCAACGCTAAAGCCAAAAATAAGTATAAATTTTAAATATACGGCGTTATCAGCATAAGCACATAGCGTCCGTATATTCGAATTTTAAATAAACCACCCATGTTTGAGACCTAGCGAGACTGAATCAATAAATCAGCACCTTTTTCAGCGATGGCAATCGTGGGTGCATTGGTATTGCCACTGGGTATAGCTGGAATAACTGAACAATCAATAACGCTTAGCTGGTCAATTCCATGTACTTTTAAATTTAGATCCACCACTGAATCTTGCGGATTTTGCCCCATCCTACAAGTTCCAACTGGATGATAAGTGGTTTTACAGTATTCTCGAACAAAAGCCTCTAGTGCCGTAGTATCATCCCGCTTTACGGTGTGATTGGGTGAAAAAATCTTATCAATTTCATTCAACAAAGCAGGCTGTTGGAGTAAATCTAGACCAAATTGAGTCGCTCGAATCAAACCGTGTACATCATCAGGATGTTCCAATAAATTGGCCTCTATCCTCACCATATCTTCAGGATCTTTACTGCGAAGATATAGCTGCCCCCGTGACTTTGGCCGTAAATGACACATCTTTAAGGTAATACCATGGGTGTAATTTTTACCTTGACCACTTGGATCATCAAATACATCTAAAACAGGAAGAAACATGGCTTGCACATCTGGACGCCCCTCATGGTTGGTATCCATGAATGCGCCACCTTCCAATACACTTGAAGCAACCACACCTTCTCGAAATAACAACCATTGCAAGCCATGCTTGTAGCGGCTGATCCCCTTATCCTCAGCATATAAAGAAATCGGCCGTTTAATCGTGGCATTAATTGAGGTATGTAAATGATCATGATAGTTTTTGCCGACAGGAAGGTCTTTTTTCACCTCGATTCCAAGTTCTTCTAGATGCGCTTTAGGTCCAATACCAGAGAGTAATAAAATTTTTGCTGAACCAATTGAACCCGAACTTAATATCACAGCTTTTTTCGCCTTAATACTTGTACTTAGACCTTTTATACGACATTCAATACCTATCGCTTTTCCATGCTCAAGCAAAACTCGATCCACTTGGGTATTCAATTGCACAGTTAATTGTGAACTTTGGCGTACTGAAGCCAGATACGTTTTTGAGCTACTTCCTCGTTCACCATTCTTTATATTATGTTGGTAAAAACCCACCCCTTGTTGTGACTGAGCATTAAAATCTGTCACGTAAGGTAAACCGAGTTCCTGTCCAGCTTTAATAAAAGCACGTGTTAAAGGGTGTTTAAGTCGGGTGTCACTGACCGCCAAATGCCCATGACCACCATGGTATTCACCAGACAAACTTTCATTGTTTTCTGCCTTTTTAAAATAAGGCAAAATAGACTGAAAATCCCAGCCTGTACAACCATACTGGTTTGCCCACTCATCATAGTCTTCAGCTTGCCCCCGTAAATAAATCATACCGTTGACGGAACTACTTCCACCCAAGACTTTTCCTTGTGCACAGGACATTTCCCTGTGATTGGTTCTGGCATCAGGCTCAGTGGTATAATTCCAGGTACTATTGATAACAACGGGGATACCTGCCGGAATCTTATAATTAAAATTTTGATCGCTCCCGCCTGCTTCCACCAACAAAACACTCCCTTTGTTCTGCTCAATGAGACGTGTTACAACCACACAGCCTGCCGACCCAGCACCACAAATAATATAATCAAATTCTTTTATTTGCATAGATTATGCCCTCATGCAGCTTGATGATTAATTCATTGAATCCATATTGAATACTGATGCAATACTTTGTGACGTTAATTTCTTAGCAGAAATAAAAAGTGAGGTAGCTAAATTGATACAACGCTACCTCCTAAAAAACAATGCGATTGTTTAAAAGTTCTTGGTCACACTGACATACAAGCGGTCATCATACATATCCATTTGACTCTCAATATTATTACCAACCCAAGCCAATTCAGTGGTTACACCTTTATAATCACCACGTACTCCCACTTTGTAATCAAAGTAACTACTTTTCTTTCCATCTGGGACTGAACCTAGCTGAAATTCAGCAACACTATCCTGCTTGGTATAACCCGCCGAACCAAACAGTTGTACATTTTCAACTACAGGAAAGCTGTATTCACTACTAAAATAATATTCGTTACCTGAACCAAAAAGATAATTCGGTGAATAGTAAACTGCTGCACTGAAGTTATCTTGAGCAACAAATGTGCTTGTACGCTTGTACATCACCCCATATTCACCAAAATCAGCCGATTTTCCATTTGGGCTAAAATTTCCTCCGGGATAATTCACGTCTGCATAAAAGAAATCCAGACTGTTTTTATCATTGATGCGCCATGTGTAACCCAAGATTGCATCTGCTTCTATGCTGCCCTCATTTGGTGTTGTTGCACTTGCCCCCCATAGCATTAAATAAACACCTGATTGATGGGCCAAAATCAAGCCCCCTTGTACTGACGGTTTTTGATCCGATTTGGAAAAACCACGACTGCGATAATCTGAGGATAAAGTTAATGTGCCGTGTACAGAAAACTGATCCATAAATGTTTCTGGCTTGGATGTTGCTTTCTCCGCTTGAACTGTCTCTGCTTGTACTGCCTGTGCACATCCTAGCGCCAGCATGGTAGCTAAAACGAAATGTTTCATATTGTTCTCCTTTCATCCATGTTGTTCTACCTCATCACACTTCACCCTGAACATCTGTGAGATGTATCTTCCTAAGAGGCATGCTTTATAAAAATAATTATTCCCTATTACGGGATTTTATATATTTAAATGATTAAAAAAACAACAACAATTTTAAATATTTTCATATTACGGTATTTTTTAAAATTTAAACCAATTAAATACAATAGCATATGCCATTACTCTAGGAATCTCACAAAAAACTTATTTTTAATTTTTATCAAAATAAAAGATTTTCACTTATTTACCTATTGTTTATTTTTCATAAAAGTAATATATATCCCATATTAAGGGATTTCTTATTAAAATGGATTTTAAAAATGAAACAGAAAAAGACTGGGTTTTTCTCTGATGAGTGGTGTTTTTGGCACACCACAGGATTGCATGCATCGGTATTACCTGTAGGTGGATGGGTACAGCCCCCAACAGGTGCAGCGCATGCAGAATCGCCAGAATCAAAACGCCGTTTTAAAAATTTATTGGATGTCTCGGGTTTAATCAAACAGCTGGAGAACCTTTCAGCCTCTCCTGCCACTGAAGAAGACTTAGGCCGTATACATCCTCAACATTATCTCAGTCGGTTTAAAAATCTCAGTGATCAAGGTGGTGGCCTACTGGATGAACATGCCCCGATTGGCCCAGGAAGTTATGATATTGCCAAGATTTCGGCAGGACTTGCCTGTGCAGCGGTCGAAAAAGTATTTCTAGGAGAATTAGACAATGCCTATGCATTGTCACGTCCACCCGGCCATCATTGCTTAGCAGATAAACCGATGGGCTTTTGTTTTCTTGCCAATATTCCAATTGCCATTGAACGCGCCAAAGCCAAATTTGGCTTAAACAAAGTTGCTGTGATTGATTGGGACGTGCACCACGGTAATGGTACACAGCAAATCTACTATCAACGAAATGATGTGCTCACCATATCTTTGCATCAGGAGCATTGTTTTCCGCCAGGCTATCACGGCGCTGAAGATTTAGGTGAGCGCAAAGGTCTTGGCTATAACATCAATATCCCACTGTTAGCAGGTTGTGGTGATGAAGCTTATCTCTATGCCTTTGAAAGCATCGTACTACCAGCTTTGGAAAAGTTTCAGCCTGACATGATCATCGTTGCTTGTGGTTATGATGCTAATGCTTTCGATCCATTGGCACGGCTTTTATTACATAGTGAAAGCTTCCGTCAATTGGCGCTGCTGACCAAACAGGCAGCAGAGAAATTATGCCAAGGCAAATTAGTCATGGTCCATGAGGGCGGTTATGCCGAATCCTATGTTCCATTCTGTGGTTTAGCTGTGGTTGAAGTACTCAGCGATACAAGAACCAGCGTACAAGACCCATGTATAGAACTACTTAAGTTACAACAACCCAGTGATCAGTTTAATCAGTTCCAGAAACAATTGATTGATCAACTCGCTAAAAAAATAAATACAAACCCATAACTCAACAATTCATTGCAAGGAAGCAAATAGCTTCAAGGAGAATGTTATGTTAGATCGAATGTGTTACGTCTGGGTGGTTTTAGATAATCCGCCCCACCATGAAACTGAACAGCTCTATTTTTTACCCATTTTTTATTTCACTCAATTCAAAATTGAAAAGCGCAGTAAAAAAATTAAAAACTTGGGAGAATAATGATGAATACTCAAGCTTTTTTTGATTCTAAGGGACATATTTTTGCACTGTGTTTGTTTGCCGCCATTGGTCCTTTGGTGATGATGACCACTCCAGTGCTGGCATACCAACTTGCCACTGAATGGCATTTTTCTCCATCTCAGGTTGGCACTTTTTTCTTTTATGAACAGATCTTTATGGGGATTGCTGCTTTGCCTGCAATTTATTGGGCAAAGCATTATTCACCGCAACAGGTCATGAAAGTCTTTATTGGCTTGTTTATTTTGGGAAATTTTCTGTCTTTATTTGCCAATAATCTAACTATGCTGGTACTGACACGTTCATCAGCTGCTTTTGCAGCTGGCAGCATTATGATTGTCACGATGGCCTCATGCAGTATGACCTCCAAACCTGCTCGAACCTTTGCCTTGTGGCTGCTTGGGCAAACTATTTTTGGCGCCTTAGCCATCTTGATCTTGCCAAATTTGTTTGCACAGTTTGGCTTAAAAGCATTCTTCGTTCTTTTAATTGTGCTGATGTTGGTTGCAGCACCTTTCTATAAAAAGCTGAGCAATGCTATACCACAAGACCCGCAACCTTCCGAACAACATGCAAGCAATTCATCAAAGTATTCCATCATTTGGAGCATCATCGGAGTTGCCTCAGTTCTATCTTTCTTTATGTCCATCAGCAGTATCTGGACATTCCTCACCAGTATTGGCCTAAACTCAAAAATTCCAGAAGCATCCATTAATGGTTATTTATCCTTTGCCACTTTATTTGGCATTCTAGGCTGCTTTATTGCAACATTTATTGGGCATAAGGTCAGCCGTATGGTGATCGTGTTCAGCGGTTTTGTCTTGTTCTTTATTTCACTCTCTTTAATGTTTGGCACAATTACGGCGCCAACATTTATGACCGCCATTGTTGTGTTTAAATTTGCCTGGATGTTTACTTTCCCATTTATCTTGGGCAGCTTAGCCATCATGGATCATACGGGCAGTATTATGAAATATGTCAGTTTAATGATTGCGATTGGGATGGGTGTTGGGCCTGGTGTATCGGGTCAAATTATCGAACATACAGCAAGCTTTAATACACTGGTGAGCTATGCCATGTCGATGTTCCTGATCTCTTTAATCTTGGTTACTTTATTAAATCGTAGATTTGATCAACAGCCAAATAAACAGAAAAACTCGACAGAACATTAATCTCATACATTGCAGTTAGCCAGTCGAGTGATTGGCTTTGCTGTTTTTATTGAACTAAATAGATTTCTAAATACTACTTATTCTTTTGAATTGTTGATGCTTTATTTTAAAGTTCAGTAATGCACACCAAACACAAGCCTATATTTATTTACACTGTGCCAATGTTTGCGATGGTGTTTCACCAAACAATTTTTTATAGTCTGTGGCAAATTGTGATAAATGCCAAAAACCCCATTCACTAGCCACTTCACTGACCAAAGCAGATGTAGCATTTTGAATAAAGCTGCGTCTTACCCCATTGAGTCGCAAGTGTTTTAAAAACTGTGCAGGACTTTGTCCTGTAATCAATTCAAAACAGTTTTGCAAGGTACGGCGCGAGGTATTGGTGAGCTGACACAACTCATCCATGGTCAAGGGATTATCTTGATAAGATTGCATTGCATCAAGTGCGCGTTGTACCACAATTTTTGCCTTCCGTGCGGATAGACGAATCTCATTTTTTTGCTGCTGCAAGGCTTGAACATACCGAAAACCCAGATCTAGAATCTCGGACTTTGCCTGTTGCATACTGGCTAAATTTACTCCACAAGGATGTTTAGATAAGTTATTTAATAAAGCAGTCAGTTTAGAATAAATTTCTTGTGCCAAGGGCTGATGTGTCAACATACTCGCCCCTTGCGGAATATCTCCCAGCTCTTCTAATAAAGACATGGGTAGACTTAAGGATACAAAGGAAGACTGTTGCGGTGTTCGCATCATAATTTCACCACCTTGACATAATGAAATAATTTCTGCGCCTTGTAATGCCTGCCCCATCCACAATGCTGGATCAGATAAATTAGAAAAAACACCTAAACACAATGAGTCCGCTTTGCCTTCTCCACTTTGGAAAATTGAGGGACTAATTTTTTCTTCATAGATTTGAATATCATCCAGCCAAAGTTCATTCAAATGACTTTCAAAATGACCTGACGAAAGTTGATCATAGGATAAAGACCAGTCCTTTAAAATCTGGGTATGCTGTAAAGACTCTCTTATTTGAAAGCCATGCAACAAACCTGTATTTACATCTGGTTCAACGACTAACATCCATGCCTCGCTTTTACCTAAAAATGCAAAAAATTTTCTATTAAATTTCAATTTGTTAAATTTCAATCAAAAATAAAATCTAACTTTTATTGTAAGGTGAATCCATGAATTGGCAAGCCTTTAAATGTAACGTTTTCAATACTATATTTACTGGCTATTCAACAGATAAAACAGGATCAAAGTGCTGCATACCACAGACATTTGATCCTGTTTTTAAACCGATAAATTTGCAGTGTTATACATCGGCTTGTTCAAATGCAGTCTGTAATGCATTGACCAATAGCTCACACCCAGCTTGATCAATCACCAACGGTGGAGCAAGCACGATTTTTGGCCCAACAGGTCGAACCACTGCGCCCGCATTACGGCAGGCTTCTGTAATACGCCAAGCCAAGTTATTATCAGGTGCAATAGATTCACGAGTATTCTTATCTGAAACCAGATCAATTGCCAGCATCAAGCCTTTGCCACGAACATTCCCAACGGATGGGAATTTTTCTTCAAAACTTTTTAATTGATTCAGTAAAACATCCCCCATTTTGGCAGCATTGGCAGGCAAGTCTTCTTTTTCAACAATATCAAGCACAGCCAGACCTGCTGCACACCCCAAAGGATGTCCACCATAGGTATAGCCCTGCATCAAAATCCCCCGATGATCTTTGTTGTGTAAAAAGGCCTGTTCAATTCGATGATTGATCAAAGTTGCTGAAAGCGGGACATAGCCTGCGGTTAACGCCTTGGCAAATACCATAATGTCAGGTTTTACTCCCCAGCCTCGCGAACCAAACATATTGCCACTACGACCAAAGCCAGTAACCACTTCATCTGCAATCAGTAAAATTCCATATTTATCACAAATCTGCCGTACCAAAGGCCAGAAATTCGTTGGAGGTACAATTACTCCGCCTGCACCTTGTACAGGTTCTGCAATAAATGCGGCCACACTGTCTGGACCATAATATAAAATGTCTCGTTCCAGCTGTTCAGCAACCAGCTGCCCTAATTGCTCAGGATCATCACAGTTCCAAGGATTGCGATACAACCACGGTGATTCAATCTGTGAACAACCGTCCAAAACAGGGCCATAGTTCATCCGATAAATAGACAAACCTCCGACAGATGTCCCACCGAAATGCACACCATGATAAGCATTTTTCAATGAGATAAAACGGGTACGCTGCGGTTGTCCCTGTAAAATCCAATATTGACGGGCTATTTTTAAAGCGGTTTCAACGCCATCTGAACCTCCCGTGCCATAGAGCACCCGAGCCATATCTTCCTGAGTTGTCATTTCAATCAGTTTATTGGACAAGGCTTCTGCTTTAGGGTGGCTCACGCCATCAAATAACTGGTAGTACGCCAGTTCGTCCATTTGTTGAGTAATGGCCTGTTTGACTTCAGCTCGATTATGTCCAACATTGACACACCATAAACCAGCAAAACCATCTAGCATTTTACGGCCCTGATCATCCCAGACAAAAAGTCCATCTCCTTTAACGATTCGTAATGGCGCCTTGTTTTCCCAATTATTGGGATGGGTCATTGGATGCCAAAATTGGTAATCTTTTGTTTGAACCATTGGACTATTCATACAGAAACTCCTTGCCTATTCGGACATTAAGAATGGGTGACAATATTTGCAACATCTTCATATTTTTGCGGATTGATATGTTTCAAGACACGAGCTGTGATCATGCCAATGAGCATGCAAGCCAGCAGTAACCATGGTAAAAACAGTACAACTGGAGAAGATGAACCACTCAACATTTCCAGATTTCTAATCACCACATACAGTATGACCAACATGCCCAACGCGGAAATAATGGGTGCGATCAGACGACTCCACAGCGAAACAGGGAGTTGTTTATGTTGGCGGAAATATTTAATCACTGCGAATGAAACACCGATCTGTAATACCAAAATCGCCATACTTCCCAGAACAGATGCCCATGCAAAAATATTGATCATTGGATCGAGTTTAAACAGCCCAAAAATGACCAAAGCAGCGATCATAAAAATACCTTGTGCAATACTGGCCATATAAGGTGTTTTATAAACAGCATGCGTTTTGGCCAATTGGGACCACAACAAACCATCACGACTAATGGTAAATAGGTAACGGGATAATGAATTATGAAAAGCTTGCGTTGCGGCAAATAAACTGGTGATCAATAAAATTGAAATAACTTCAACCGCCCAACCACCGAGCAACTGCTCAGCCACGTTGTAAACATAGACACCTGGATCTTTGGCTGCTTCTGCGGCAATTTGACTGGCACCGGTATACTGAACAAATACCCATGACGTGAGTGCATAAAATACAGTGATTAGAATCACAGCAGTAAAGGTTGCTTTAGCCACAACTTTTTTAGGTTCTTTACATTCTTCGGCATAAATTGCGGTTGCTTCAAAACCAATAAACGAACAAATCGCAAACACCATAGCAATACCAAAATTGCCATTTAAAACAGTGCTGGGTTGAAAAGCGCTAAATTCCCATGTTCTTGGTTGGGTCATAAAGACGGCATCCATCAACAAGACGATGGCGATCTCAAGCAACATTAGTATGCCGAGGACTTTTCCACCAATTTCAACTTTCGCGATACCCAAGCCAATGACCGCCATTTGCATAAATGCTGCATATGCCCACCACGGTAAACTGCTACCAAAATGTCTAGTGACAAATAGTTCGGTAAAGAAACCAAACATCGCACTGCAAGAAAGTTGCATCGCTGCATAGGCAAGTAAAGCAACATTGAAACCTGCTAAACCACAGGTAAGCCCTAAGCCTTGGACAATATAAGAATAGAATGCGCCTGCATTGACCACATGACGACTCATTGCAACCAAGCCAAAACTAAAAATAAGCAGTAAAGTGCCTGCAACGATAAATGTACCCGCGACACCTGCTCCATTACCTGCCATAAAGGCCACAGGTAGCGCCCCAACCACACCAGTTAAGGGGGATGCTGCAGCCACCACAAAAAATACAACGTACCACAGCCCTAAACTTCCTTTTTGTAATTTATATTCTTTTGACATGCTGATCTCCTTCCTTGATCATGTCTTGAGTCTATAAAGGAAGAACTTAAAGGTGTTATCAAAATATGGCAATTTTAGTGCTTAAATTATGATGGGGCTGCTCGGAATGCGTCAGCCCTATTTTTTGAAATAACCGTAGATAAGAGAGCTTGTTTCATAAATCAAAAAAGGATGATTTAAAACTTGTTTTGATTATTTTGTTTGAGATGGCTGTTTTTCATCTTCTTATGTACAGTAACTTGGTAAAATCGACATGGTTTTGAAATCTATATACTCACCACAGATCTCTCGACCATTTTCAACTTGTCTACGATCTAGTTGTTTCTTTTGTTTTCAGTCATCGTATCGAAATAATGATAAAATGACGCTACAGAATAACCAGCGCAATCCGCAGAGCCATTTTTTATCATTTTAAAACTCATTTAAACTCAGGCATATTGTTTAAATATGCCAACGCTTGCTCGGTTGAGCCTTCATTGAGTGGGCTATGCTTGGGATTAAAATAACGTATACAGGCACGTATCATATAACCAGCTCTAGGGACTCGGTCTTGTCGAGCTGCTCGAAAATAATCCTTAAAACGAAAACGATGCGGTAATTGCGGGTCTTGTTGGACCAAGTTTTCGACAGCAATATAAGCCAATACAATAAATAATGGAAAGGTAAAAACAGCCGCACCTGTTCGCAACAAAATATTATTGCTCAAGTGCCTAAACATGGCATCTGCCACTTCACGATGTTCAACCTCTTCAGCGCCATGCCATTGTAATAAACGTAACATTTGTACATTTACAGGTGCAGTTTGTAAGCCCTCAGCATTTAAAACCCAATGACCCAATACACCTGTGAGATGCTCTGCTGCTGCAACCATAGCCAATCGTGTCGTCAACCAAGTTGATTTTAAGCGTGGATGTTTTAACTCATAACCGAATGGTTTAGGACCAATCATGTCATTAAATATCCAGTTCATCATTTCGGTATAACGACTTAAATCAATTCCTAAAGCTTCTATATGTCGCGTACCTAAGGTATGTCCATAGCTGTGAGCACCCTCTTGTTTAATAAAGGCCATGGCTACAGCTTTTAATTGCTCATCTTGAACAAACGGTAATGCGTCTCTAAAAGTCTGACAAAACCAACGTTCTGGTGCTGGTGTAATTGGGTTAATTAAATTCAGCATTTGCGTCGCCATCGGATCATCATAAATCCAATGACTGGGAGTTTCAGCAAAATCAAATACTGGACGTCTTGGAACAATCGTATGGGTTTCTTTGATTAAACCACTCATGATAAAACTCCTTGTATCGCAAATCGTTTAACGATTAGTCCTGTGTCAAAATGTTAAAACCCATACGAGGGCCAAAGGCGATCAATGTACGGAATAATCCCTTAATTGCCTTGGGTTGCTGACCGCTGCTAATCCGACGAAATTGGGCAGCATGCCAAGCCAGTTGTAGATAGGCGTCGACAGGTTTGTATCCAACAGCAGGAATTTTTGCAGGATCAAGTAGTGATTTTCCAGCTAAAAGTTGTTTGGCTAAATCTGGTTGCAAAGCAAAAGGACGAGCCAAACCAATTAAATCAACAGTACCATCAGCAACAATCTGGTTCATCAAATCGACATCACGCAGACCACCGGTCAGCATTAATGGCAGTTTGCTCTGTTCACAAAGTGCAGTCGCATAATCAAGGAAATAGCCATCACGCTGAGTCTGTCGATCAGGTGCATATCCCAACTGTGCAGGAGATTCATAATTGCCCCCTGAAACCTCTAATAAATCGATACCCTCAGCTTCTAGAGCTAAGGCAATTTGAAGAGATTCTTGCTGACTTAATCCACCCTTTTGGAAGTCAGCAGAATTTAGTTTGACACTTAGGATCTTATTTTTGCCGATGGCCTGACGCACTGCACGCACCGTTTCAATCAAAATCCGTTGTCGATTTTCAGGATTCCCGCCCCATTGATCTGTACGTGTATTTGCCAATGGAGATAAAAATTGTGATAACAAATAACCATGTGCAGCATGAACCTGTACACCATCGAATCCAGCTTTCACAGCCAATGCAGCCGTGGTCGCAAAACGTTTAATTTGCTCCAAAATTTCTGCCTCAGTCATCGCACGAGGAATACGAATAATATTCATTGCAGGCAAATCTAGCCCAACTGCTGATGGCGCGATTGGCTTTTTTAATAATGGAAGTACAGCAACACGACCAGGATGGTTAATTTGCATAATAATCTTGCTGCCATTTGCTTGTGCAGCTTGGGCCCATAACTTATTTGCCTGTAAGAATTGTTCATCTTGCAAAACGACATTGCGTGGCTCAACAAATGCACGAGAATCAATCATGACATTCCCTGTGATTAATAACCCAGTTCCTCCTCTTGCCCATACAGCATAGAGTTGTTGTAAGTCTATGGTTGGTGAACCATGTCGATCCGCCAATTGCTCACTCATGGCCGATTTTGCAATACGGTTTGGTATCGTTATACCGCAGGCCAAGGTTAATGGTTGCTTTAACGGAGATTTTGCGAGTATACGTTGTGCCATTGGATGAATTCCTAAAATAATTGGATGAATGAGTACGCTGTAAATTTCAATTTCTTGTTTATTTCAGTTACTACTCATTGAAATATTGATTTTTTAATAGGCGCATCATGTTTCTATTGTCATGCTGCCAAGGATGAAAATCGGTTGAGAAGAAGTCGAGATAAGCTTTGCTGATATTCCTCACTAAGCCTTTGCGACCAAACAAATAACCTAGCCCCTGATATAACCCTTTTAAATCTCGTTGCATTCCTGAATGACGCAAAAGCTCTATCGTTCCACGCCCTGTGACCAAAACAAAAGAGAGTGTAGTTTCAAGCATGACTAGGCGTAGAAAATAAGGCCGATTCACTAAGGATTGATAAACATCAAATGCCACCGCCTTATGTTCAGTTTCTTCAATCGCATGCCATACCCATATTTTTCTTAAATGTACATTGAATAATGCGAGATCTTCGGGGGCGGTACTGATGAAATAATCAGATAAAATCGCAGTCAGGTGTTCCATACAAACTGTGCATGCCAATTGATGTGCTGGAGAAAACTGTGTCTGCATCAAACGATTCATCTTTTTAAATCGTTTATAAATTCGGTCGACTGGATAGCCCTTTTTCAGCATGACCCCATTCAATACATCATGCTCTTTACCATGGTGTGCTTCCTGCCCAATAAAAGCGCGAACTTGCTGAAGCAGAATCGGATCTTTAATCTTATTCTGATAATGACGCACACTATGAATAAACTGCCGCTCTCCATCAGGAAAAGCACTAGATAATGCAGTCAATAACAGGGTAAGTAATGGATTATTGCTAAACCAAAATTCAGGAATTTCATCTGGAAAAGTAAAATCCATACTTCTGACTGGAATATCTATCGATGCAGAAACGTGTCTATATTGAATGGCTTTGCTTGAGGAAGGGCTAGTAAACATATTCATCGCCATGCTCCCTATTTATAAAACACGTGGATTAAATTGACGCATTAAAAACAAAGGGGTACGTAATCGAGGAATCTGAATTGGCGGAATCAAGCCACCGGATAAATCCACGCGATGCAGTCTTGCGTCAACCACTTTACCGAGTCCCATATCATGTAAAGGATCATTTACCGTACCTGTAAAACGTAAGTTCATCTCCACACGGCGAACTTCGACAGGATGTTCTTTAGGGGTAAATCGAACTTCCCGTGGTAAGCTCAAACCTAATCCTCCTGTGATATTACGATGTGGTAAACCTAGAATTGGCGGTGCATCATAAATGACCTCTCCAAGTTTAGCGTCCATTTCAAGCAACACAGTGCCGCGACGTGATGCTTTGCTTAGAATACCAGTACCATCATTATCCCAACTGATTTCTCCCATTTTTTTAGGATAGCCCAGCAATTCACGCCCAATGATCATGGCCCGATCATCATCCAGAATCATCCATGGACAAAAAATACCTGTTTTATTGCCCACCTGTATATGCACAAACAAACCCGCCTCATGATATGCCCCTGTATAGACATTTTCAGGGAAATAAGCACAGAACAAATCGGCTCTGGCAGGTTTTACCAGTTTCATTCCAGCAGGTAACCAGCGTGCCATTGCTTTTTCATTGACCTCTACCACAGCCGTTAAATATTGAGCATTGTGGTAAAGCTTATTGCCAAGGTTTGCTAAACCAATGGGGATGCGTAAATCATTGATCAGCTGTCTCATGCTTTTAATCTCGAAAATACTTGTTTTAATATGGGTAATAAAATAACGCGTGGGGTATAGCGTCCACCCAGTGTTTGAGCCTGTGCAATAAAACCGGGGATCACAATACGGCGGTTACAATTCATTCCTTGTATCGCCTCTTTGGCTACCCGTTCTGCGGTTACCCAAACAAAACTTCCACCTACACCATCAATTTTTGTAATCCCTGCCACTTCATTAAAACCAGTGATCGTCGGCCCAGGTGCTAATAAGGTACATGTCACACCAGTACCACTCAGCTCACTATGTAGAGATTCAGCAAAGGAGTTCGCGAAAGCTTTACTTGCAGCATAGGTTGCATTGGCTGGTGTTGGTTGATGGCCTGATGTCGAACCCACAATCAAAATTGCACCCGTTTTACGTTGCATCATTTTAGGCAATACAGCTAAAGTAAGATCCTGTACCGCAACAGCATTAACTTCCGTCTCTTCCCGCTCTCGGTCAGCATCCAACTCATGTAATCGGCCAAAAGTGGCAAAACCAGCGTTATTGCATAAAATAGCCACATCCATCTTTTCCAATTCCAGACGGAACTGGGTTCTTGCCTCACGGTTCGCGAGGTCACATGGGCGTAAACTCACTTCTACCTGATATTTCTGACGTAAATGGGTAGCGAGAAGCTCAAGCTTATCTACACGTCGTGCAACCAAAATAAGCGGATAACCACGTTCAGCAAACTGTTTAGCAAGTTCTTCACCAATACCTGAAGATGCGCCAGTAATCACCACTGGTGAATTTTTAAGGGGACGAGGTAAGCTCATCGCAAATACTCAGATCAATAGAATAATCTTAGTATCACGTAGCTAAAACTTGAGCGTGAGATGGAGTTAAGACATAATGCTAATCATTTTCGGCCAACACATAGAACAAAATGAAAGATCCGTATGGGTTATCAAAAGCCAGTATTCCAATTTCTTATGTTCATTTATTATTAGAAATCATGGTCGAAAAGGGCTTTTCCGCTCCTGATATTTTGCAAAAGAGTAAAATTCCTTTAACACTGCTTAACCAACTAGATGCACGTATTACGCCTTTACAATGGTCTAAATTAGCCTGGATAAGTTTAACCTTGGCTCAGGACTTTGGACTTGGATATGAGTATGGCCTAAAACTGCGTTTAACCGCTCACGGCCCAATGGGATATGCGTTAATGAGTAGCCCCTCTTTGCGTCATGCAATTGAGCTTGCAGTGCAATTTTTTAATATGCGCTTAAAAGATTATCGAATTGATTTTTATGAGGAAGAAAATTTATCTGTCATTGATATTCAAGAAACTCACCCTGTAATCAGTAACGATAAAGAGCAAACTGAAATTTTAAGACGGTTTTTTTATGAATGTTTAATGATCGGAATTATTCAGACAGGTAGATCATTAATAGAAAAAGATTTTTCTCAAGTTGAGTTAAGAGTCGACTGGCCAGAACCACGCTACCATCAGAAATTTCAACAGCAACTTCCCTTGATTCTTTTTAATCAAAATAAAAATCAAATCCGATACAACTTATCACTGCTCAAGCTCTCCCCACAAATGGCAGATCCGACGGCATTTCAACAAGCATTGGCACAATGTGAAACAGAACAAATTCGTTTTTCTGAACAAATCCAAGATATTTGCTTACGTGTAAAAACAGAATTGGTGCTTGTTCCTCAGAAAGGCTATCCCTCTTTAGACAACGTTGCCGAACGTTTACATATGTCGAGTCGTACATTGAGAAGACATCTCAACGAAATAAATTCGTCTTACCTGCTTCTGTTAGACGAAGTCAAATATAAAGAGGCTGAAAAACTTTTACTGAACAGCAATATGGAAATACAAGATATCGCCAATTATCTTGGATATATTCAACCCGCTAATTTTGCTCGCGCATTTAGAAAATGGAGTGGTGTAACGCCGATTCAATTTCGTAAGCAAGCCGTACAATAAAAGCGGCAAGCATTAAAGCAAAAATAAACTATTCATTTTAAAAAGATCAATTAAAAATCTCTGCCACATTTTTACTCTCTTATATTTGCTTTTTCCAATTATTTCTCACTGACAATGCTGCCATTTGCTCAGACTCAAGCTTGCTTACGATCTTATTGTAACGCCATTTCTCTAACTGATCTTGGCGCAATACTGTTGACAATTTCGCCAATAAAAACTAAATTGAATTCAATTCAGTTTTTCTAAGAATAAAATCATGACCGAAAAAAAGATGGCGACTTACCAACGCTTGATCACTGCAGCAGAACAGGAATTGATTGCAAACAATGGACATATGGAGATCAGTGCCATAGCCAAAAGAGCAAATACATCAGCTGGGCTCACCTATCATCACTTTGGCTCAAAAACAGGTCTGATTGCCGCTGTTGTGGATCAATTCTATGAACCATTGAGAGCACTTGCTTTGGGTGACAGCATTCCAACAAATATTGAATGGAGAGAACGCGAAAAAACCCGTACCAAAGCAATCATTGACTATTTCTATAATCATCCTCTGGCACCTTTGATTGCCGGGCGACTTGCCCGTGAACCTGAGGTGCTTGATATCGAACGCGCTCACATGGAGGCATTATTAGAAGCTGGTGCACGTAACATTGCTCAAGGGCAGAAGTTGGGGATAATCAGTCCAGATCTTAATCCAAATACAACGGTGGCAATGCTGATGGGAGGTCTGCGTCTGGCGATTGATCAAGCCATCCTTGCCAAAGAAAGGCCCTCAAATGTGGAACTATTCGAACAACTCTGGAATCTGACAAGCAATACCCTACAACTCAGCCCACTGTCATCTGGAGAAACAAGTAAAAAAACCAAGGCAGGAAACAATATGAACTAAGCGTTTCGTTCTGCCCAGCACGTTAAATCAAGGAGCTTTCAATGTCTAAATTAGATATTCGTCAATATAATAAAAAAGATCACGCAAAGACCCATCGACAATTACAACCAGGGCCTGAGCGAAATACGCCAGAAATCCAACGAGATTTCCAAACCTTAATGCGTGATGGTTATGTCATCATCAACAACCTGATCAGCAAAGAAACCTGCAAGCAGATTAAGCAAGAAGGCCTTGCTCTTCTCGACCAAACTGGACGCAACCCGTTTGAAGGTCAGCAAACCCAGCGTGTCTATAATGTTCTCTCAAAAACGCGAATCACTGATCAACTTGCGGTACATCCTCACATTCTTGGTCTTATGGATCGTCTGTTTCAACCCAACTTCCTGCTCTCTCAGAGTCAAATCATCAATATACTTTCAGGTGAAATCGCTCAAAGTCTGCATTATGATGATGCTTTTTATCGCCTCCCCCGCCCTCGTCAGCCACTTGGTGCTGCAACCGTCTGGGCAATTGATGATTTTACCGAAGACAATGGTGCAACAGTAATTATTCCTGGCAGCCATCACTGGGGAGATGATCGATTTGCACAAAGATCAGAAGCGTTACCCGCAGTGATGCCTGCAGGTTCAGTGATCTTTTTCCTCGGTACGACTTGGCATGGTGGTGGTCAAAATCATTCGAAATCCTCACGCTTTGCGATTACTCATCAGTACTGTGAAGCCTATGTACGACAACAAGAAAACTATTTACTTGAACTTTCCAAAGATACGGTACGGTCGATTTCACCAGAACTTCAAGCCTTGGTTGGTTACTCAATTTACCCACCATTTATGGGTATGGTTGAGGGTATGCACCCACTGCGTACATTAGAACAATCTGAATAGGATTGTTTTATAAGTCTTTTTATAAGTATAGATACCCCTCATCCTAGCCTTCTCCCAAAGCGAGAAGGCTCTTTCAATAACAATATGATTCACTCAACATGACCATATTTTAATAGATGGAAGCGTTCTAATATTCCAGTGTTCAATATCTTATAAAATTGCCTCAACAACATCGTTTTCAAACTAGGTTATCTATAGCCAATCTATTACAATGGCTTCTTTTATTCAGCACAGCATATTTTGAATCGCTCATCTTCCCAATTAAAACGTGGACTTAAAAATCGTCATATCCAATTGATCGCTATGGGTGGCGCTGTGGGTACAGGATTATTTTTAGGTTCTGCACAAGTCATCCAATCTGCTGGTCCTTCAATTATTTTAGGCTATGCCATCGTCGGTTTGATTGCCTTTTTAATCATGCGCCAAATGGGTGAAATGATTGTAGAAGAACCTGTTGCAGGCTCATTCAGTTATTTTTCACAAAAATATTGGGGAAAATTTCCTGGTTTTTTATCAGGCTGGAATTACTGGGTAATGTATATTTTAGTCGCCATGACTGAACTTACAGCGGTGGCTAAATATGTGCATTATTGGTGGCCGCATATCCCCGCTTGGGTCTCCGCTTTATTTTTCTTTGTCATCGTGACTGGTTTTAATCTGGGCAATGTTAAGTTTTATGGTGAATCAGAATTTTGGTTAGCCATTATCAAAGTTGTTGCTGTGATTTCGATGATTGTATTTGGTTTATATCTTTTGCTCACAGCAGGTGCTGATTCAACTGCAACTGTAGCAAACCTCTGGCAACATGGCGGATTTTTCCCACATGGTTTTTCAGGGTTGTTTTATATGCTGGCCTTTTTAATGTTTGCATTTGGCGGCATTGAATTGATTGGGATGACGGCTGCCGAAGCAGAAAACCCTGAAAAAAGCATACCACAAGCAGTCAATCGCGTAATTTTCCGTATTTTGGTTTTTTATGTGGCTTCTCTTGCCATCATCATGTCCTTAATTCCATGGAATCAACTTGATCTGGGTGGTTTAGATAAAAGTCCCTTTGTGATGATTTTCAGCCAACTGGGCTTAGGTTGGGCAGCACATTTACTCAATTTTATTATTCTGACTGCCGCGCTTTCGGTATATAACAGTGGTATGTATGCCAATAGTCGTATGCTGTATGGGCTTGCAGTACAAGGCAATGCACCGAAGATGTTTGCAAAAGTTAGCAAACAAGGTGTACCAATCACTGCGGTGATCTTCTCTTCTATACTGATTTTTGGTTGCGTGTTACTAAATTATTTTGTGCCTGAAGAAGCTCTAAGTCATCTGATGTATTTGGCTGTTGCTGCTCTGGTTTTAAACTGGGCACTGATTAGTTTTACCCATTTAAAATTTAAACGTGCTAAAAAGCTGGAAGGGACAAGGGTAAAATTCCCCTCATTGTTTTCACCTGTAAGTAATTATATTGTTTTAGTTTTTATCAGTATGATCCTATATATCATGTGGGTGCAAAACTTTAAAGAATCGGTCATTTTGATTCCAATCTGGATTATTGTGATGTTTGGATTATTTAAAATTTTGAGTTGGAATAAATCACGTTAGTATTTTAAAGGCTTATTTAGGATCTGTTGACATTTCATATCTATAACATTCAAATGTTAATATCCATAAGCTCAAGTGGGTATGAATGAAGCAGGGTCTTTTGGAAAATTTTATGACACAAGATACAAAACGAAATAAAGGTTCATCGATCACACGAGTACTTGAAATTTTAGAAGCGATTGGTGAAGCAAAACATCCCCCTTCCCCACTTGATCTCTCTTTAGCACTTGATATCCCAAAACCCAGTATTCATCGACTCATCCAACTATTAGAAAAAGAAGGTTATGTCAAAGTAGATTTACATGGTGGCTTGTTGGTGGGTGGAAGAGTCAAACAATTACTATTTAATGTTTGGGAAAATGAAAAATTTAGAATTGAACGGTTTTCTATTTTAGAAAAACTGTCAAATAAGATTGGTGAAACCTGTGGTATAGCAATCCTACAAGATAATCATATGTTGTATGTAGATCGTATACAGACAAACTGGCCATTACAGGTATATTTACCCGTGGGCTCAACAGTGCCTGTCTGGTGTACATCGAGTGGCAAACTTTTTTTAAGTCATTTATCCGCAGAAAAAAGGAAAAATATTCTAAAAAATATTCCAATCACCCAGTACACCAAAAATACCATTACAGATCTTAATTTGCTGGAATCTGAAATTCAGCGTATTGGCGTAACAAATTTAGGCACCGATAATGAAGAGTTTATCGCAGGGATGGTGGCCTGTTCAGTGCCTATACTCCACCCCAATGGTGAAATCATTGCTTGCTTATATACCCATGCGCCAAGTATTCGAAAATCCTTAGATGACTTAATCAGCTATCAAGATGCATTAAGAGATGCAGCCAATGATTTAAATACCTATATAAAAAATTCAATCGATTAAATAATAAAAGCTAGAGACTTAGAATCCCCAAGTATCTAGCTTTAAAAACTCAAGCCTTAAAATGATCCAAAATATGTTCCAAGTGTAATCACTCCGATCAGCGCAAGTAGTGGAAAAATAATTGCGACCACAAACATGTCATAATAAGACTGTTTATGCGTGAGACCACAAAGTGCAATAATGGTAATTACAGCGCCGTTATGTGGAAGAGAATCTAAAGATCCAGAAGCCATAGAAGCAACTCTGTGCATTAATTCAGGTGAAATGCCAAAATCTTGTGCTAGGTTCATATAGGTTTCACCCATCGTATTTAATGCGATACTCAAACCTCCAGACGCAGAACCTGTAATCCCAGCCAGTACATTGACCAAAATTGCTTCGGAAACCAGCGGATTACTTGGCGCTAAACTAACTAAAAAATCTTTTAAAATGACAAAACCCGCTAAAGATGCAATAACTGACCCATATCCGACTTCTGAGGCGGTATTAAAAATAGGTAAAAATGAAGAAGAAACACCATTTTGAATACTGTCTCGAATATCGTTAATCCGTTTCCAATTGAGCACAATAATGGCAATACATGCGATCACCAATGCTGTAATGATCGACCATAAACCAATCACAGAATTTAGATTGGTGTGACCAAATTGAGCCGTGGCCAAATATGAAGTATCCATACTTGGAAAAATCACTTTAGATAATATTAAATTCGATAAAATTACCAATACAATCGGGATCATTGCAATCAGTAAACTAGGATCTGAATGGGTTAAAATTTCTTTATGCTGTTCAATATGATTGCCATAGCCTTCGCCTTGTTTTATCGAATGCTCGACTCTTCTATTCAGCCACCACATCCCCGTGATTAACATAAAAAAAGAGGCAATGATGCCAAGCACAGGTGCAGCATATAGATCTGTTTTAAAATATGGCATTGGAATTGCGTTTTGAATCGCAGGCGTACCAGGCAATGCGGTCATTGTAAAGGTTAATGCACCCAACATAATTGCCGCAGGAATGAGTCGTTTAGGAATAGCCAATTCTTTAAATAATGCTGAAGCAATTGGAAATACAGCAAAACCCACTACAAAAAGCGAGACACCGCCATAGGTTAAGATTGCACAGGAAATCACAATCGATAACATCGCACGCTGATGCCCTAAGCGTTCAACAAAAAAAATTGCGATTGTGCGAGCTGATCCACTGTCATCCATGAGTTTGCCAAAGACAGCGCCTAACAGAAAAAGTGGAAAATATTTAATGATGTACCCACCTAGACCACTCATAAATACTTGCGAATAAAACCCTAATAATTCATGCGTCATTCCACTCCAAATGACCGCAAACAGTGCAAGTACAGGCGCCAAAATAATGACACTAAAACCTTTGTAAGCTAAATACATCAGCAATACCAAGGACACTACTATTCCAAATAGTCCTATCATTCTAAACTCCATTTATTTAATTATATTGATACATAATGTATCGTTATATATGTATAGCTAATTTTTAATGATGAATCTAGACAAAATTCTTTTTCACTTTGAAAAATAGACTAAACTACTGTTATTTATCACCAAATAATTATATTTAAATAAAATTCATAAAAAACCTGTTTACATATAATTTTATATTGATACGATACATATCAATATACAAATATTATAAAGCCAATTTACAGCATGCAACTTGGTCTTTTTCAAATACAAAATGCATGTAAATGGAATGAAACTAAAATGGAGTTCGCTTATGTCACACACGATTTTGTTGCCCAGATTTCTTGAAGTCGGAAAAAATGCCCGAGAGAAAATTCCTTATATTTTAAAAAGCTTAGGCTGTAATAAACCACTGATCATCACTGATCAAATGATGGTCAAGTTAGGCTATATCGCCGATATTCAAAAGATTCTTAAAAGTGAAAATATTGAAGCAGACTTTTTTGACCAAACAATTCCAGAACCCACCTCAAGTTCTATTGAAGCTGGGGTTCAGTTTATTCAAGCACATCAATATGATTCAATTATCGCTGTGGGTGGTGGCAGTCCAATTGACAGTGCAAAAGCCATTGGCATCTTAGGTCGCTATGGTGGAAAAATCCGAGATTATAAGTTCCCTAGACAAGTCAATGAACAGGGCTTACCAATTATTGCCGTTCCAACAACAGCAGGCACAGGTTCTGAAGCAACCAAATTCACGATCATTACTGATGATGAAAGTAATGAAAAAATGCTCTGTGTCGGTGCTGGTTTTATGCCCATTGCTGCGATTGTAGATTATGAACTAACGTTAAGTTTACCTGCCCGTACCACAGCAGATACAGGTATAGATGCTTTAACCCATGCGATTGAAGCCTATACCAGCAAAAAAGCCAATCTATATAGTGATACTCAAGCATTAGAGGCAATGCGCTTAATTGGCCCAAATCTTAAAAAAGTCTATTTTGATCCAAATGATGAAGTTGCCCGAGAAGCATTAATGCTGGGTGCAACATTGGCTGGTGTGGCTTTTAATAATGCATCTGTTGCCTTAGTTCATGGCATGAGTCGCCCTATTGGTGCGTTTTTCCATGTCCCACATGGCTTATCAAATGCCATGTTATTGCCCATGATTATTGAGTATTCAATTCCCGCAGAACCTGAAAAATATGCGGACTGTGCCAAGGCCATGGGTGCTGCGCAGCAAAATGATTCTGTTGAATCTGCCAATGCCAAGTTAATTGAAGCATTAAAAGACATTAATATATCCCTTCAAGTGCCAACTTTAGAAGCTTTTGGAGCAGATAAGCAATATTTTGACGAAGTTGTAAATACTATGGCAGAACAAGCACTTGCTTCAGGCTCACCAAGTAATAACTCTCGTCTTCCAACCAAAGAAGAAATCGTAAAACTTTATCAGCAATTATGGTCTTAATTTTTAACCAAAATAAATCAGGAGATCTCAATGAATACAATCGGGCATTTTATTAATGGACAACTTTCAACAGAAGGGAGTCGTAGCCAAAAAGTATTTAATCCAGCAACAGGTGAATCAAATTCTCAAGTGGCCATTGCCAGCCAAAAAACGGTACTTGATGCAATAGCAGCAGCAGAAAATGCCTTTCCGGCATGGCGTGATACGCCAGTGATCAAACGTGCGCGAGTCATGTTTAAGTTTAAAGAGTTGCTGGAAAAAAATGCCGATAAAATCTGTGAGCTGATTGGTTTAGAACACGGTAAAATTTGCCATGATGCAGCTGGGGAATTACAGCGCGGGATTGAAAATGTTGAATATGCTTGCGGTGCACCCGAATTTTTAAAAGGTGAATTCTCCAAAAATGTTGGACCGAATATTGACTCTTGGAGTGAATTTCAACCTTTAGGTGTCGTTGCAGGGATTACCCCATTTAACTTTCCTGTGATGGTGCCACTTTGGATGTTCCCAATGGCAATTGTCTGTGGCAACTGCTTTATTTTAAAACCTTCTGAGCGTGATCCATCTTCAACATTATATATTGCTCAATTATTAAAAGAAGCAGGACTTCCTGATGGTGTCTTTAATCTGGTCAATGGCGATAAAGTTGCAGTAGATACACTTTTAAATGATCAGCGTATTCAAGCGGTTAGTTTTGTAGGCTCAACACCAATTGCTGAATATATTTATAAAACGGCCACAGCTGCGGGCAAACGTTGCCAAGCTTTAGGTGGGGCAAAAAATCACGCCATTATCATGCCCGATGCAGATGTTGATAATGTGGTGAATTCCCTCCTTGGCGCTGCTTTTGGTTCCTCAGGTGAACGGTGTATGGCACTTTCTGTTGCGGTTGCAGTCGGTGACGAAATTGCAGATACCGTCATTGCTAAACTTCAAAATGAAATCAGTAAATTAAAATTCGGACATTTTGCCGATAAAAATAATGATTTTGGACCTGTGATTACGGCAGAACATAAAGCCAAAGTGATTGGTTTTATTGACAGTGCAGAACAACAAGGTGCAAAAATCGTTGTGGATGGCAGACAAGCAAGCGTTGACGATTTCCAAAATGGCTTTTTTGTGGGGCCTACTTTAATTGATCAAGTTACCCCGAATATGCATAGCTACCAACAGGAAATTTTTGGCCCTGTCTTACAAATTATGCGGGTAGAGACCATGCAACAAGCCATGGATCTGATTGATAACCACGAGTATGGTAATGGAACATGCATCTATACTCGTGATGGAGAAGCAGCACGTTATTTTTCTGATCATATTAAAGTAGGTATGGTGGGTATCAATGTTCCTTTGCCTGTACCTGTCGCTTATCATAGTTTTGGTGGTTGGAAACGTTCACTCTTTGGTGATTTGTATGCGTATGGTCCAGATGGTGTACGTTTTTATACACGTCGAAAAACTATTACTCAACGCTGGCCTTCTGCCAACATTCGAGAAAACAAACAATTTTCAATGCCGACTTTAAACTAAGACTATTCAAATTAAGACGGTTCAAATTTAGACTGTTTATTGATAAAACGGTTCTGACTATGTTGGGAAGTATTCAACCCTATTTTGGATACTTCCCA
>NZ_WJYH01000038.1:0-41686 GCF_009668065.1 Acinetobacter sp. RIT698 | reverse complement strand
TCACAAAAAGTGACATTTTTTGTCACTTTTTAGTAAACAGAAACAAATCCGCTTTAAATTAAATAAACATGTTAATTATAAACATACTCTTGTATTTAAATAATAAAAAACAAATCTAAAACAAATAACATTATATTGTGCTTATAAGATAAAAATAATGTGATATTTGTCTCTTTTTTTCATTGTTTTTATTTAGGAAAAATTTATAGTAGCCCTTATTGTTTAGCTCCTAAACACTTCCCCTTTATTAGGAAAGTACCAGTAAAGGGCAAATCAACGCAGTATTGAGAGAAATTCTATGAAAAATATTCAATTGGGTTTAGCGATCATTGGCTTAGGTTTAGCATCTTCAACAGTTTTTGCGGCTGCTGATGGTACAGTAACAGTTACAGGTAAAATCGTTGATCAAACCTGTACAGTTGGTGGTACTGCTGGTAACTACACTGTTGTTTTACCGACTGTAGGTAAATCAACTTTAGCGACAGCGGCGACAACAAATGGCGACACTAAATTTACCATTAATCTAACTGCATGCCCTGTAGGTAATGTGGGTGTTTATTATGACAACACCAATGCAAATATTAATACTGCAGGCCGTTTAAACAATACCGTAACGACTGGCGGTGCAACAAATGTAAATATTCAATTATTAAACTCTGCAAAAGCAGTAATTGACCTTACTAAAGATCGTACAGGCCAAAACATTGTGACTTCAAATGTTGCAACTGCAAACGGTTCTGCAAATCTTGATTTTTATGCGCGTTACTATGCAACTGGTGCAACAACTGCTGGTGATGTAAGCACGACTGCTACTTACTATGTTGTATATCCATAATTAAAAATTTGGATCTGTAAGTTTTCAAACAAGTCTGCGTTAATTTCTACATCTTAACCAGACTTGCCTCTCCCCAAGGGTCTTTCGATGAAAAAAACCATTTTTATTTCTAGCTTGTTAATGCTCAGTACTTTGATCACATCCGCTCAAGCAGGTATTGTGATTACAGGTACCCGTGTAATTTACCCTAGTGATAAAGAATTTGTATCTGTGCAATTAACCAATGTAGGTGATCAAGTTGCATTAGTACAATCATGGGTGGACAGTAAAGACATTATTGCAGATCCAACCACAACCCAAGCCCCATTTATTGTTACCCCTCCAATAACCACGATTGAAGCTGCTAAAGGTCAATCTTTACGTGTCATTTTCAATCAAAAACAAAAACTTGCTACTGATCGAGAAACATTGTTTTGGCTCAACGTACTTGATATCCCAGCCAAGCCAACAGCTGAAGCAAATTACTTACAATTTGCGATTCGTAACCGCTTAAAACTGTTTTACCGACCAACTGGCATCAAAATGGAACAGCAACAAGCGTTTCAAAAAGTTGAATTACAACGTGTAAATAACCAACTACAAATCAATAATCCGACACCTTATTACTTAAATTTTGGTAAATCGAATCTGGTTTTAAAAAATGGTGCGCCAAGCGAAATTAAAAATCTAAGCTTTATAGAACCATTTTCAAAACAACAAATTGAGGTCGAAAATTTATCAGACGCCAAGTCCGTCCAGCTTTATTTAATCAATGACTACGGCAGTTTATCGACAATAGAGAAACAGTTTTAATCTAAATTATTGGGAGAATTGTGCTTGAAACATTTCACACTTAGGTATAGTGTTTTGGCGCTAAGTCTATATCTATGCAATCAAAATGTTATAGCGCAAGCACCACAATTCGATAATAGTTTTTTATACGGCAAAAATTCTAAAACAATTGATCTTGAAAAATTTGTTTCAAGCGATAAAGTCGCGCCAAATGATTACATCCTCGATATTTACCTAAATGATCGTTATATCACCCGCTCTATTGTGCATATTTCAGATGATCCTGAATCACCTGAAAAGCAACGCTATTGTATTCCACGCAGTACTGTTAAGCAGCTTGATTTCAATCATAAACTTATCAATTTAGATAAAGTCACTGGGGACTGTATCGATACACGCTTAATGAATCATGTCGTGTTCTGGAAGCTGAATATAGCGGAACAACGCGTGGATGTTTCAAGCCCTCAATCAATGTTAAATGAGCGACCATTTGGCTATATAGATCCCTCACTTTGGGAAACTGGTGGAAATAGCGCTTTTCTCAAATATTACTACAATTACTATAATTCAGATTATGGTCAGGACAACAAACAAGATTCTAGTTTTCTCAATATTAATTCTGGTATCAATATTGATGATTGGCAATTCCGTCATTCTGGTAGCACCAGTATGGGAGACAGCAATCATTCAGGCCAATATACTAGCTATGAAAACAAGCTTATGCGAGTACTGCCTAGTTTAAAAACCCAGCTTAGCCTTGGTGATTTCTATACCAATACAAAAACCATCAATAGTAATTCGAGTATCGCCATTCGTGGGGTACAACTTGCCAGTGATGACAGAATGCTTCCGGTTTCATTGCAAAGTTATGCACCTACAATTTCAGGTTATGCAAAAAGTAATGCTTTAATACGGGTACGCCAAAATCAACAAATTATTATGGAACGCACTGTTCCTGCCGGTGCATTTAACATTACAGATCTCCAAACACCTGGGACGGGTGGCACATTAAATGTAGATATTATTGAAGCAAATGGTGAAATCCGCAGTTTTGATTTGCCTTATAATAATTTTATTCAGTCTATCCGCGCGCAACAGTATCGTTATCAAATTGCAGCAGGTACTTTTCGTCAAAATAGCAAATCCTATGATGAGAAATTAATTAATGCATCTTTTGATTATGGATTAAATGATTTTATCTCTGTGAGCAGCTCAGCACTGATCAGTGATCACTATCAATCTTATATTCTTGGAACCGCTTTAAATACCAAGCTCGGTGGTATTGCCCTAGAAAGCAATTATGTTAAAGCAGATATTAACCAATCCAACCAAAATTTAGACAGTTCTTTGGTTACGCTGCGCTATAACCTTGCTCTAAACGGTGCAAAAACAAATATCAGTTTAAACAGTACTGTTTATGGAAATGATCAATATTATTCCTTTGATGAAGCCATGCAGAATCGTTATATCCAAAACAACAGTTCTGCGCTGGTGCTTAATGGTCGTCCCAAGTCATCAAACTATATTCAACTAAGCCAAAACTTAGGTCATCAGTTTGGTGCTGTTTCAGCCAGTTTTTCGCAATATAAATTTTGGCATCAAATCAATACACAAAAATTTTATCAAATTAGCTATAGCAATAGTTATAAAGGCATCAGTTACTATGTCGGTATGCAACATACTCAAAATGATCAATACAAATTAGATAAAGACACTCAATACTTTGTGAATGTGAATATTCCTCTATCGTTTAAAAAGAAAAATAGTAATTTACGTCTAAGTAGTGAAGTCTATCCAGATAATAATGCACTCAATACCAATCAAGTCGGCATATTTGGAAATTTAGGTGAAAATCAGCAGTTCGGCTATAACTTCAATTATTCAAATAGTAAAGATAAAGATCTCTTCAGCAGTTCTTTGAGTTATCGAACCAATCCGGTTTATTTAGCATCGACTTATGCAACTGACTTTGACCAACAACGTCAATACTCTTTACAAGCACAAGGTGCAATTGTTGCACATCAACACGGTATTACCTTAGCCAATGATTTAAATGATACTTTTGCAATTATTCATGCCAAAGGTTTAGAGGGAACCAGCCTCTCCAATGGAAATAATATTAAAATTGATCGTTGGGGCAATGCAATTATTCCCTATCTAAATCCTTACCAATACAATAGTATCAACCTAAACCCAAATACAATTCCATTAAATACCGATGTTGATGCAACCCAATTACAAGTTGTACCCAAATCAAACGCAAGTATTTTGGTTGATTTTAAAGCATTAAAAACCACAAAAGCCTTAATCGAACTTAAACACGCAAATGAGGTGCTCATTCCAATGGGTGCTCAAGTGAAAGATACTTTGGGTAATGCTGTTACTACAGTAGGACAAGGTCAGCAAATTTTTATGCAAAATATAAATCCTGAACGCTATAGCGTCTATTGGAGTAATACTGATTCTTGTCAATTCGATATTTCCAAAGAAATATTGCAACAAAGTAAAAATCAAACCCCTTTTGCAAGCTTTAGCCTAAACTGTAAATAAGCACGGAGTAATTTTATGCTGAAATATAAATTGTTATTTATGTTATCTACACTCCCTGCAAGTTTTGCAGCATTTGCAGATTGCAGTGTAGGCAGCAATTTCACCAGCGGCTATAGCATGCCGACGATGAATGCCAGTACTATGAACATTAATAAATATGAAGGGACATCGGTACAGTCCAATGTCTATTCTCGCGAAGTTGCTTCAGCAAATTTTGATATTTTCCGTGTCTATAGTGGATGTACTGTTGGCACAAATAGAACCATTTTTGGGAATGTTTTTGCCACCAATGTGATTCCTTATGATGCCAATATTTCGCGTTTAAATGCTTACCCAGCTTTAGGAATTAAAGTTGAAATGGGCGATGCACCTGCAAGTGGCACATTAAAAACGCTAAATACCACTGAATTAGCCATTTATAGTTATAGTGGTGATACACATGGTGTAAAAATGAGAGTGACATTATATGTTTTGCCCAGAACATCAACAATGACCTCCTATCCTGCAACAATTAATGTGTCTAATCTACAAATAGCAACTATCAGTTTAAGACGTGTAAGTGATAATGGTCTCATCCCTGCAAATAGACAAATTCCCGTATATTTAAATGCAACAGTCAATATCTCTGAATCCACATGCTCACTGAGTCAAAGTAGCTACACCATTGCGCTGCCTGATGTTAGTGTACGAAACTTGGGTTTAGTCGGAAATGAAACCGCGTTAAGCTCAAGCAATACAGCAACCCTCAGTATAAATTGTGCAAATTTAAATGATGGTGCAGGTCGTGAAATAAAGGCTTATACCACGGATGCCTTAAATCAATCCAATGCGACAAATATATTAGAGAATCAAGTTGGTGCTGGGTATGCGACTGGTGTAGGTATTCGTTTACGTGATAAAAATAATGCGATAATTAGTCTAGATCCAAACCAATCAAAGAGTACCAACAAATGGACCTTTGGCAATTTAAGCACTTCTCAGCTGATTCAACATGTGATTAAAGCCAATTACGTGAGAACAGCCAATACCGTGACACCTGGTCTGGTCAGATCTCAAGCTTATTTAAATATCGTATATGATTAAAAAATAGCGAACTTATATTCTTTTATTTGTTTGATGATATTGAACAAAGTTTTTAATGTTGAATAATCGACACAGTTAAAAAAATCAGTACCAACAAAAAAGCGCTTTACAGTGATGGTAAAGCGCTTTTTTTATCATAATGATTAAAGCGGATTGATATTCTTATTTTCTGGCTGAATATCTAATACCGTCTTTTCATGACGAGCACTTGCAGCAGCCTCAGCAGCGGCCAATTGTGCTGTCTGTATTTGTTCTTTTCGGAGATGATCAATATCTTTACGAAGACGCTTAACTTCCCATGCATTTTGGAATACACGGAAAACCTGTACACCAAGCAACAATCCAAGAACAATCCCGAGTACCAAAGTTAATAATAGCAATAAGCCTAAACGCATTGCTGGTACTTGAGTAAACAATAAATCTACAGGTAGTTCAGCTGGATTCTGCAAGACTAATGCTAAAGCATAACCAAAGACTACCAGTAGTAATGCAACTAAGAAATAGCGCATACTCACCTCATTCGAATTTTATTAATTAGCAGATTCGTTTACTGCATCACGGAGTGCTTTACCAGGTTTAAAGTGAGGTACAGCTTTTGCTGCAACTTCTACTGATTTACCTGTTTTAGGATTACGACCCACACGTGGCTCACGGTGATGTAAAGCGAAACTACCAAACCCACGAATTTCAATACGGTCATCTGAAGATAATGATGCAATCATTTGATCGATCATAATCTTAACTGCTTCTTCGACTAATGGCTCTGCTAAATGCGGATTTTTAAGAGCAATTCTTTCTATTAAGTCAGACTTATTAAGTGCTTCAGTTGTCATTTAAGACCTCATTAATTTTAATGCTAATTGATATACACCAGATAATATCCTTTTTAAATACAAAAAGGTAGCGCAGTAATCATATACTACGCTACCTTTTACACTATTTGAATAAAAAATATTAATTAATTACATTAAATAATACTTCTTAACAATAACTTAGTGGTTCATCTGTGCTTTGATCAAATCACCAATAGTCTTAGGACCATTGTCTTGACCAGTAGGCGCAGTTGTAGTTTTCAAGTTTGCTACAGCTTCTTTCTCTTCAGCTTCGTCTTTCGCTTTAATCGACAAGTTGATAGAACGTGATTTACGATCTACATTGATGATTTTAGCTTCAACTTCTTGACCAACTTCTAAGAATTTAGTTGCATCTTCAACGCGATCGCGGTTGATTTCAGATGCTTTCAAAGAAGCTTCAACTTCGTCAGCTAACTTAATTGTTGCGCCTTTAGCGTCAACAGCAGTTACTGTACCTTTAACCAACGCACCGCGTTCGTTAGCAGCTAAGAAGTCATTGAACGGATCGCTGTTCATTTGCTTGATACCAAGACTGATACGGTTACCTTCAGCATCTACAGACAAGATAACTGCTTCAACTGTGTCACCTTTCTTGTAACGACGAATAGCGTCTTCGCCTTGTTCGTTCCAAGAAATATCAGACAAGTGAACTAGACCATCGATACCGCCAGGTAAACCGATGAAGATACCGAAGTCAGTGATAGACTTGATCGTACCAGAAACTTTTTCACCTTTGTCGTGTGACTTAGAGAACTCTTCCCATGGGTTCGCACGAGTTTGCTTGATACCCAATGAAATACGACGACGTTCTTCATCAACTTCAAGAACCATAACATCAACTTCATCACCAATCTGAACAACTTTAGATGGGTGGATGTTTTTGTTTGTGTGATCCATTTCTGAAACGTGTACTAAGCCTTCAACGCCTTCAGCGATTTCAGCGAAACAACCGTAGTCAGTTAAGTTTGTAACACGTGCTTTAACGATAGAACCTTTAGGATAACGGTTCATGATCGCTAACCATGGATCTTCGCCTAATTGCTTAAGACCTAAAGATACACGATTACGTTCTTTGTCAAACTTAAGTACTTTAACAGTAACTTCTTGACCCACTTCAACAACTTCTGAAGGGTGTTTGATGCGTTTCCAAGCCATATCTGTGATATGTAGAAGACCATCAATACCGCCAAGGTCAACGAATGCACCGTAATCAGTAAGATTTTTGATCGTACCAGTAACTGTTTGGCCTTCTTCCAATTGAGAAAGAAGCGCTTCACGGTCAGCTGAAGATTCAGCTTCCATTACAGCACGACGAGATACAACAACGTTGTTACGTTTAGCATCAAGTTTGATTACTTTGAATTCTAACTCTTTGCCTTCAAGGTGAGTTGTATCACGAATAGGGCGAGTATCTACCAATGAACCTGGTAAGAATGCACGAACTGGACCGATGTCAACAGTGAAACCGCCTTTAACCTTACCAGAAATAACACCAGTAACGATTTCGCCGTCTTCAAAGATTTTTTCAAGTTTAGTCCAAGTTTCAGCACGTTTCGCTTTTTCACGTGATAAAACTGTTTGACCCATACCGTTGTCAAGCGCTTCAACAACAACATCAACTTCATCGCCAACTTGAACTTCAAGTTCGCGTTGTTCGTTTAAGAATTCTGAACGTGCAACAACACCTTCAGATTTAAGGCCAGTGTCAACAGTAACCCAGTCAGAGTCGATGCTAACAACGATACCTTTAATAACGGCACCTTTGTCGATATTGAGAGTTGATTCGCTTTCTTCAAAGAGGGCTGCAAAAGATTCGGTCATGATATACCTAGTAAAGTCAACGGTCTTGGATCAGACAAGGCCGGTTTAGTTAAGCCATCCACATAGTCCGTATAAACTGATCAAGCTATGCTTTGGCTAATATTTGGTTAAATATTCTTTATTTAGCTAAATGTAACTCGACATAATCAGTCATCAGTTTAAACACTTCATCGATGTTCATTTCTGAGCTATCAATGATATAAGCATCTTCTGCTGGCTTGAGTGGAGCGACTGTGCGTTCCATATCTCTTTTATCTCGAGCTTGTATATTTGCTAAAATGTCGCTTATTTTAACATCCAGCCCCATTCCCTGCAACTGTTTTACACGACGCTCTGCACGGGACTCGGCTGAAGCAGTGAGATAAATCTTCGCTTGTGCTTGTGGAAAAATAGAAGTGCCCATATCACGCCCATCGGCAACCAAGCCAGGCAACTGAGCAAAAGCATGTTGTCGATCTACCAATGCCGCTCTAAGCGCTGGAATTGCTGCGACTTTTGAAGCAAATTCACCAACACGTTCAGTACGAATCGTTTGTGAGACATCCTCACCATCTAACAAAATCATGATTCCGTTGTCAGCACTCTTAAATACGATATCTAAATTTGTTGCAATCGTCACACTTTGTTGCAATACAGATTCAGTATCTAATGCGTCCAACAATTCTTTTTGATGCAATGACAATCCAAGCAAACGATACAGCGCACCAGAGTCTAATAAATGGAATTGATAGTGATTCGCAAGTTTTGCTGCAAGTGTTCCTTTACCAGAACCACTTGGCCCATCGATTGTGATAATTTGAATTGTCATTGAATTTCCAATTAAGCTACAGACTTAGCAAGTTTCTTAAATCCAAGTGTAATCGCTAGTTTAAGCTGTGCAAGTATTAATTTACTCACAAATGGTGCACGTGCTTGTAATTCGATCGTATAGTCAACACGGGTTTTGTTTGCATCAAGCGCTGTAAACTCAATAATTCCAATATGATGTTTAATCAATGGATTGTTAATTAACTTATATTCAATACGTTTATTGACATCCAGATGCGTAATTTTCTCTTGAATCGGCTTGATCGGACCAAACCCCATACGACGGATAGAACCCAATCCATCTGGGCGTTCAGGATCAGCAGCATCTTTTACCCGTACAACTTGAATGGGAGCAAAAGCCACATTATAGGTTGAATGCTTTGATAACAAGTCAAAGACCTGATCGATTGGTGCATTAAACTCTTGTTTTACTTGAATAGAATTCATTGTTATACCCTTTTAAACTTTAACTATATTTTTAAACCCTTATTTTGACAATTTTCATTGTCACTAAAATCTTGTGTATTCTAGATCATTTTAAAGAGTCATTTAAGGTCTTTTGTTGTAACTTTAATTGTTTTTTTTGCTCACGACGCATTTTAAAAAAATCAGACAGTTGGCTTGAGCACTGCGTTTGTAAACAACCGCCTTCAAACTGAAATATATGATTGTAATAGCCAATCTCTAACAGTTGGCGGCTACTGATAAGTGAACCCGCTTTAGGTTCAGTCGCGCCAAAAACCACACGTTTGATTCTTGCATGGATTAATGCACCAACACACATGGTACAAGGTTCAAGTGTGACGTATAAAGTGGCGTCTTCTGGCAGGCGATAATTTTCAATCTTTTGACACGCATTGCGCAGTGCCTGAATTTCCGCATGAGCTGTTGGATCATGCTGAGCAATCGGTTGATTATAACCTTCACCAATGACTTGCCCCTGACTTACAATCACTGCACCAACAGGAATTTCACCGATAGATGCAGCAAATGCAGCTTGCTCTAAAGCCAGCTGCATCCATTGTTGATCTATGTGTTGTTGAGTTTTTTCAGTCATATGACCTTAAATGATACCGTACTGACTTAGCAGCGCATTCCAACTGTCAATCGTTGTGACAGGTGGATTTTTAGCAAGTATTCCACGCAATGTTCGAGACTCAACCTGTTCCCACTCTGGTGATAAATCTTTATCCACCAAACGTGCGCGTACCCCTTCAACAAAATCAGGATGACGAATTTTCCAATCAGAAATTTGTTTTTCTAATTCAAAAACCTCAGACCACGGATGAACTTGACGTCCCCACTGCCATAACAACCAGGTAATCGCAGCAGTACTTGGTGAGCCCTTTTGTAGATTCTCACTGGCTTGACGCAACCAATCACTACGCGCATCACTTAGGCCAATAATCGCTTCATAATCATGTTCAAAGTTTACACCACGACAAACACTATGAATCACATCCAAAGAGTTTTGCAACGGTCCCGGTGAAACAGGACGATGTAAACTATTTAAGGTGTCATCTAAAGCACGGAAATCACCAGCAGGATAATGATCCCAATCAATATCAATCAGTTTCTGTAAAACCACATCACGTTGGGCATCACAAATATGAGTTGCCCAGCCAATCCCATAACCACCCGCTGCAGTCATGATCGAACCAGTTAAACCTGTGAATAAACCTATCGGACCACGATCTGCCAAGAAACGTGTAGCCCCCACATCTGGATATAGACCAATATTCACTTCAGGCATAGCAAGACGCGAATACGGAGTAACTAAACGAAATGGGGCAGCCATAAATAAGCCTAAGCCACCACCCATGACATAACCTTCACCCCAAACCACTATAGGTTTAGCATAATTATGCAACAGTAAATCTAAAGCATATTCCGTTTCAAAAAACTTATTGGCTGTTTCAACTTCATTGTTGATCACCAATTGGCGAAGTTTACGAACATCACCACCTGCACAAAAAGCTTTTGGCGTGGTTGAATCCAACCAAATTGCCTTAACTGAGTCATCATGATGAAAATCCTCAAACAGCTTCAATAATGCCGCAACGATAGATTCATCAAGTGCATGAAGCGACTTAGGACGATTTAAGCGAATAATTCGCCATCCCTTTTTCGCTTCTTCGATAATCAGATCTGGGTGATAATTATTTATTTCGGGAGAGTTTGTCATGCGTCCAGCTGCCAGTCGATTGGCTCAATGCCATATTGTTTCAGATAATTATTTGTTTTTGAAAAAACCTTACAACCAAAAAAGCCACCACGATTTGCTGCCAATGGAGATGGGTGTGCAGCTTTTAATACCAGATGCTTCGTTTGATCTATACGTTGTCCTTTTTTCTGAGCATATGCACCCCAAAGTATAAATACAATGTGCTCTCTATGCTCATTCAACACATCAATCACATGATCTGTAAAATTTTCCCAACCGCGTTTTTGATGTGATGTCGGTTGCCCAGCTTCCACTGTCAACACACTATTTAAAAGCAATACACCCTGTTGAGCCCATTTAGTGAGATCACCATGTCGGGATACAGGCACAGCTAAATCTGTATTTAACTCATGAAAGATATTACGTAAAGACGGAGGCAATGCAACGCCTCTTTGTACGGAAAAACTCAAGCCATGCGCTTGATCAGGGCCGTGATAAGGATCCTGTCCTAAAATGACCACTTTTACATGATTCAATGGCGTTGTGTCTAATGCATTGAAAATAAGTGAGCTCGGTGGATAAATGGTTTTATTTGCATTTTTTTCAGCAACTAAAAAAGAACGCAAATCATCCATTTGCTGACTCAAAAGAAACTCAGCTAAACCTTCTTTCCAACTTTGATCTAACCGAACTTGATTTAATTTTGTTTGTTCGAGTTCAGATAATTGCATCAACTTTCATCCTAAATTTCATTTTCCTAAAAATTTATTTGTCCTAAAGATGGATTTCACTCAAGAATCATCATTTAAATTTTAACCTGTAAATCCACTTCAGGGTTTTGAAACGGAATACCTTGTTTCAATTTTTCATACATTTCTGGGTCAGACCATTCAGATATGACCTGCTCAGAAAAAATAATTTTATCCAGATTCAACAGTCCCATCTGAGCATTTTCAATATCTTCTTGAAAACTTTGCGCATAACCTGTATCGGTTTCATGCACAATCACAGAATAGACTTCAACATCCCCTTCCCCATTTTGGGTAATGGTGGATTTTAAAATCTGTTGCGCGAGAAAAAAGAATATCCGTGAAAACTGTTCAGCCGATGGAGAAACTGGCAAAGCCACCCAACGAGCACTAAAGGTTTTACACGCCTGAATATATTCAGGGTTATCTTCTTGCCAAAAACAGATCGCATGGTCAAAACTGTCGAAAATTTCTTTAATTACACCTTTAAGCAATCCAAAGTCATATACCATTTGACCATGATCAAGTTTTGAAGCTTTAAGTAGTAATTCAACTTTATAGCTGTGCCCGTGTATAGACCGTTTGCAACGATCTGACGTGCAATTGCGCACAATATGTGCATTTTCAAACTTAAATAACTTACGAATTAACATGAGCCAAATTTTATAAACAAATCGGTAAAGAATCTCGATTATAAAGCAAAACTCGAACCCTGAGCATTAATTTTCACGTTGATTGCAATTAGCAAAAAGGATGATCTGCTTTTTTAGGCCTATTTAGCTTATCGAATCATGTTTACTCAATCAACCAACCTTTTGACTACCTTTTAACTATTTTTTATAGTTATTTAAAATCATATAGTTAAAATAAATATTCACTAAAATTTTCAAAATGGCGCAAGGCTACGCGAATAAACATAAACTTGCGATTTATCATTACGCATAAAGCGCGTAGTAAATTGACGCTTTCGATTGCTTAAAGATACTTCGATGTTGGCTTTAAAATAATTGGATGTCACACCGAAAATCTTATCTGCCTCGGTTTTACTTGCAGCTTCCAATGTGTCAAATGGTGCGACTTTCATCAACTCACCTACATTGGCAAAGTGCTCAAGTTTTTCTTGTCTCGCTTTTAAAGCTGTTTGTATGCTATTTACGTCTAGTTTTTCATCCATGGCTGCCAAAACCATTGCAGGTGCTGTATTAACATTAATTCGTGTGGCAATATCAGGCAGTGCCGATATATAAGGTGCGATTAAATCATACTTTTTTTCTTCAAAACCACGTACTTGTTTAAGTTCTTCAACACTGGAAAATTTTCGATTTGCAGCCAAATATGGTTTAGGTAAACCTTGGTAATAACTTGTTTCGGCGCCGAATGAACCTATGGTTTCATTGTCTGGATCTTGCCAATCAATCACGGCTTGGACAGCATCAGCAGGTAAACCGACACGAACCAACAGTTTAGAAAAATATTTCTGTGCTGCATCGTTGGGCTTACCTTCATTGGTTAATAAACTGTTTAAATTGAATTTACCTGACTCATCTTCCAACACACCTGTAACATATCCATCTTCAACGGGAAATGCTGGCATTGGTTTTGCCCAAGTTTCCTGTAAATAATCTGCCTCTTTGCTGTTTTCGCTGTCTTGTACCAATATCTCAGAATAAAATGCTTCAGCACTCTTTGCATAAAAAAGTGCTTGGCTTTGCCGTTTTAAAAACCCTGTACTTTCATTGGTGTAATTTTGACGTTTAGCAATCGTCGCAGCAATAATGGTTGCCAAAGCGACCATCACTAAAATCGTAATTAATGCGATACCCTTTTGCTGCTTCAACTGCATGAATGATTTACCTAAATTGATTGATCCACATCTAACATAATACTGATTTAATTACCTGTGCCGTTATTGATCAGATAGTCAGAATTAAGCAAACTAAAAATCCATTCATATTCTATATCACGAATCGTGACTTTAATTTTAATCCCACGTGGCAATTGCCCATCATTTTTAATCATATCGTTTGGCCAACGATCTAATTCAGTTGGATTTAAAACATCAATACGATACTGATCAACATCTGCCAATAATACACTCGATAAGGGTTGTTCTGAATTATTGCGATTTAAATTTGAATATTTTAACCGATAAAGTTTTTTCTCTTGTGCATTGTAAACATATTCAATTCGTTCATAGGGTGACAGCCCCTGTTTAAGCGGGTCGGTTACACCTGTTTTACTGAAAGAAAGTTTTTGATTGTCTAAGCGTAAAGCAGGTTCAATTTCCTCACCACTTCTCGCAGAAATAGGAACAATCTGTAAGGTATCACGCTGAATCTGTTGATAGGCACCTTGCAATTGACCTAAATTTTCCTCATGTATGACATTACGATCTTTAACCTTAATCAAATAGTCAAATATTTTCCAGCCCAATGCTGACAAAACAGCAAAGATTGCAATAGCCACCAAAAGTTCAATTAAGGTAAAACCCGTACTTTTCTGTGAATACACAGTTTGATTTTTTTTATGTTTGATTAGATTCATCATTATTTTTCTTTGATCGGATAATTAAAGAACACCATATTGGTAATCCCTGCTTCTACTTTACCCGTATCTGGATCAAAAAGGCTCACTTGCACATCTATTTTTTGTACATTTGGACTCAGTGTAGATTCTGCTTTTTTATCTACCTGCCAAGTTTCACCTTGTGTGGTGATTTGTTTGGATGATGTTCCTGACAGCCATTCACGATTAATCATCATCATTGAGATTTCATTCTGTGCAACAAACTGAGCTTTGGTTCGTAAAATCGCGTTGGCTATCGACTGCGTATATTGCATCGCGACTTTAGTCAAAGCCATTGCTGCGACTGCAAAAATCGCCAAAGCCACAACCACCTCAATTAAAGTAAAGCCCTTATTTTTCTTCATCTACTTTACCCAAATAATCAACTCGAATCACCCCACCCACTGGCTTTTGCTGATAATACATTTGAATTGTGACAGGTTTGACTTCACCATTTCCAAACCAAATCAATTTAGGTGCATTATTCCCCAAGAGTTCTGAGTTATTTGCATTTTGGAATTGATGATCTTCCGTTTCAATAGAAAATGAAACGTATTCTGGCAACGCTCTTTTAGGAAAGTCCGTCACTTCTTCCCATGGTTTATTGTCAACCACTCGAATACGTTGCTCAGCGTCTTCTTTGACTGGAATATATTCAATAACACCATACTGTGCATCTGCAACATCCGTAGCATTGTGTAATTCGAGTGCATAAATACGCGCTTGATCATTGGCTTCACGATTAATCTGCTTTAAATCGAGCAATAACATCTCGCGCGCTTGCATAGCTTTACGCTGATCTACGCCATCAATATTTAAAATGATCAATGAGGCAATAATACTGATGATGACGATCACCACCATCACCTCAATTAAGGTAAAACCTCGCATTTTTTGAGATGATCGTAGATTTTTCATTGCAGCTAAGCCACCTGTTCTGAGGCTTGTGGATGTTTTGGCACAGCCAAAGCCTGATCAATCAATGCGACACGTAAGGTATCTCGACAACCTAAATAACGTTGATAGAAGCTTGAATTCAATATCGCTGCTCCACCATGCGTAATTGACCAAATCGAAGCCAAATAATCACGTACAGACATCAAACTTTGAATGGATTCTAGATAGCATTCTGTCATTCGGATAATGATACGTAAACGTTGTTTACGCACTTGATAGAGTTCACTAAATAAATGATGGATGCCTTGTCCAGTAGTGGATAATCGCTCTTCGATCTGATGGAATAACACTGCACGTTCAGGATGGTGTAAATGGTGCAACATAAAAAAAGCCAAATGCTCAGGAAACGCTTTTTCAGTATCACGTACCATTTCAAGTAACATACGTTCATTACGAATGATGAGTAGTATATACAACTCATCTTTACTCTGAAAATGCTTATAAAGTGTTCCCTTAGCTAGATCTAGTTCCGCAGCAAGGGCATCCAATGTCATCCCAGCTTCACCATTTTCTAAAAGCAGTTGTTCAGCAACCTGAAAAATCAATGCTTCTCTTGCTCTAAACTGAGCCTGTCGATCCATCTTCACCCGATAAACTCTCTTGTTAATTCTATCCGTTAATAAATTGACGCACTTCTATTGATTGCTTTTTAAATCAGTGCTTTTCAATCACTTTTGTTGAAGCAGATTTTCAAAATTTTGTGTGGTAATGAAAGCGATCTCTTCAAGCGTTTTATCATATACATCACTCAGCGCTTTGGCTACATAAGGAACGTATTTTGGTTCATTCGGTTTTCCTCGATAAGGCATCGGCGCCAAATAAGGACTATCCGTTTCAATCAACAAGCGATCTAAAGGTACTTGCTTTGCAACATCTCTTAAATCTTGCGCGTTTTTAAATGAAACAATCCCAGAGAAGGAAATATAGTAGCCACAATCTAAAACCGCCTTTGCAGTCTCCCAATCCTCTGTAAAACAATGCAAAATACCATGTGTTGATTTTTCAGCCCGAATAATGTCTACAGTTTCATGCTTTGCTGAACGGGTATGGACAACTACAGGTTTTTTAAGCTGTTGCGATGCGTGAATATGTCGTGCAAAACAGGCTTTTTGTTCAGCAATAAATTCAGTACTATGAAAATAATCCAAACCTGTTTCACCCAAGGCCCAAACTTTTTCAGCCTGCGCCAATTCAACCAGTTTTTCAACACTTGCACGTTGCATCACTGCAGGATCTTCACATGGGTGCACACCAACACTATAGCCCACATCTGAATGTCTTGCGGCAATTTCTGCAAGTGCGATATGGTCATCCAAATCTACAGAAATCCCCATAAATTTGGACACACCAGCATCTCTTGCTTGTTGTAATGCGGCATCGAGATCCCCAGCATAAGGTTCAAGATTTAACATGGTTAAATGGCAATGCGTATCAACAAACACAGAAATTCCTAAATATTGAAAATTGGCTTACATTGTAAAGCTAGGACGGTCTAAAGACATACTGCCTGCGAGTAGTTTTTCTGCTTCCATTTTGTAATAGATGCCTTTTTCGCCAGTGAGTTGAATTGCAAAACCTTGTGGCTTAATTCCATTTTGCTTTTGCGAAATCCAAATCACTTTCCCTGTTAAAGGAACTTTCTGTGATTGATCTGGCAAACCTGCCAATACGAACACTTCATCGCCCATTTTTACAGCATTCTTTGATGGTACAAATAAGCCACCACCTAAAATATAAGGCATATAACTGGCTTGTAAGGTTGCACGATCATTGATGTTGACTTGAATCAAACCGCCCATACGTGGTTGCATGATTATTCCCCCTGAATATTCAAATTTTATGTCACATTCATTAACTGAATCGACAATTGATCAATAATTAGATTTGTTTGTACATTTTGATCAACTTTTAGCTTAGATTGTTGTAAATCCTCATAAATAGAGAACAAGCTTTGCAATTGATACTGCGCTGCAAGCTCATCCAACTGCAAATCTGAATTCTTTACAACTTGATTCAGCTTGACACAAATTATATCTGACAACAAGTATTCAAACATTTGTAAAAAATCATAAAAGCTCAGTTCTTTATTCCATTTTGAAGCGAACTGTAAAGGCATGCTTTTTTGACTGACCAGTCTTTGCCAATCTTGTAAAAATTCCCCACGTCGGTTTAACCAATCCAGCTCAGCAAGCGCCAATGCTTGCAATGGCATGTTATTGGATAAATTCATCAACAAGTTAATTTTAGAATGCATTTCACTTGGTAAATGCTGTTGCAAATATTGTTCTGAAAGCGTGGGGCTAATACGATCCATGGCAAAGTGCTGTAACCGACTACGAATCGTTGCAGGCAACTTTAGATAATGTTCTGCAAGTAAGATAATCTGTACCCGATCACCTGGCTCTTCTAGTGTTTTTAATAATGCATTTGCAGAAGCAATATTTAAAGCTTCTGCAGGTTCAATCACAATAACGCGCCAACCATCTACTGTTTGCTGCACAAATGGTAGTAAATCACGGATCTTCTCGATCTTAATTTTCGCGTTTTGCTTCTTATTCTCTTCATCGGTCGTGATATTAACATAGTTAGGGTGGGTATCCGATTTGAGCCACTGGCAACTTGCGCACTCTCCACAAGCACCTTGTGGTGTTTTATTTAAACACAAAACCCATGACAAAAAATGTTGGGTAAATGCATGTTTACCACAACCTTTTTTACCATAGAACAATAAACCATGCCCTAATTTTGGAAAGCGACCTGTTAAGGTTTCCCATGTCTGTTGCTGCCAAGGATAAACCTGAGAATTAGAAGCATCCATGAATCAAAAACCTAAATACAAGTGAGGTAAAAACAAGTGACGTAAGTATAAATAATGCAAAGACAAACTATTCAAAAACCACTACATCTAAGGCGTTTAAGCGATCCAAATCTGTTTGAGTGTCGACACCCGGTGGTAAGTTTACTTGTGCGATATCAATCGCAATACGATGTCCATTTTCTAAAACGCGTAATTGCTCTAAACTTTCCAACTGTTCCAAAACACCCATATCCCAAGTGACATATTCTTGTAAAAGCTTGACACGGTAAGCATATAAGCCCAAATGACGATAAGCATGCTGATGTAGCTTTTGCTCAGCCTGTTTAACATCCTCTCGATCATAAGGAATTTGTGCACGACTGAAATAAAGCGCTTCATTGAACTTTGACATCACCACTTTCACGATGCTGTCACGCTGAAACTCGTCAAGCTGATGTATCGGCTCACATAAGGTCGACATTGAACAATCTGCTTTCTGTGCTAGCAACTCCGCAACTTGAATCACCAATTGTGCAGGCAACAAAGGCTCATCGCCCTGTACATTCACAATAATATCCTCAGCATTCCAACCTTTGATCCGAGCAACTTCACTTAAACGATCTGTGCCTGAAGGATGACTCGGATCAGTCATCACAACATCCACACCTTCTGCTCGGCAAAGCGCTGCAATACGTGGGTCATCTGTTGCCACACAAAGATCATCAAACCCCTGTACTTTTTTTGCTTGATCAACCACACGTAAAATCATGGCTCGTCCATGAATTTCTAAAAGCGGTTTACCCGGAAGACGTGAACTCGCAAAACGCGCAGGAATAACAATATGTTTCATCAAATTAACCTTGTATTAGATCAATACCAAGTTGAGTAAGTTGTTGGTTGAGTAATAGATAGCATTCATCAGACAAGACTGCCCCTACTGGAACCACCCAAATCTCACGACTAAATGTAGAATGATTTTTCAATAATGGTAAAAGCTTTACTGCATCTTTTTCAGTGGTGATAATCGGATTGTTATCTTCAAACTGCAAATCATCAATTTCATAATCATAATGGTCTGGAAACTCATGACATTGAAATTGAGTTACACCTATACTTTCCAAGGTATTATAAAAGCGTTGAGGAAAACCAATTCCAACAACTGCATAATAATCGAGTGTAGGATCAAACTGCTCAGATTGGTCAAAACTTGGATTTAATAGATAAGGTTCTGTCACTTCTAAATGCATATTCAGAGCTGAATGTGGCTGGTGCGAATGCTCAATCACGGTACCGTGCTTTAAACGGCTCACAGGCTCGCGTAAATAACCTTCAGGAAGCAGTTTTTGATTGCCCAAACCCCGGTTATTATCCAACACAATCCATTCGATTTGACGCGCTAAAGCCCAATGCTGTAAACCATCATCACTGATAATCAAATCAAGTTCATAATGTTGCAGTAGTAACTCAATATTGGCTTGGCGATTGCCACCCACCACCATGGGAACCTCAGTAGACTGAACAATTAAACAGGGTTCATCGCCCACTTGATCAGGCACAGAATCTAAAGTAACCAGTGCAGGAAAAGGCCCTTGCCCCCCATAACCACGGCTAATCACACCAACACGAACACGGTGATGTTGCAAATATTTCACCAACTGGATCAATAACGGTGTCTTCCCACTCCCGCCCACAGTAATATTTCCAATAATCATCACTGGGACAGGTGCTTTATAGGTTTTTTTTATACCTTTTTGATACAGTTGCTTATTTACCGTAAAACCGAATTGATATAACCATGACAATGGCCGCAATGCAATCAACCACTTGGACTGTTTATTCCAAGCATCTTGAATGATTTGCGCAATAGACATGTTCGATTATTCCTCAAAGTTACGTTCATACAATTGATAGTAAGCGCCATGCTTCGCTAATAACTCCGTATGAGTACCTTGCTCTATGATACGCCCTTTATCCATAACCACAATCTTATCCGCTTTCTCAATTGTGGATAGACGGTGAGCGATCACAATCGTGGTTCGATTTTGATCAAGCATCGCTTCATCAAATGCTTTTTGAATAAAGTGTTCAGACTCATTATCTAAAGCACTGGTGGCTTCATCAAGGATAAGAATTGGTGCATTTTTAAGGATTGCACGTGCAATGGCAATACGTTGACGCTGACCACCAGAAAGACTTAAGCCTTGCGCGCCCAAAGGTGTGTCATAACCATTTGGTAACTCCATAATAAAGTCATGTGCATAGGCTGCTTTAGCAGCGGCAATAATGGCTTCATCGGATGCTTTTTCTAACTGACCATATGCAATATTTTCACGCACTGTTCGATCAAATAAAACCACTTGCTGGTTGACCATTGCAACTTGAGTACGTAAACAACTGAGTTCAATATCTTGAATAGGCAATTGATCTAGATAAATCTGCCCTGCGCTAATTTCCTGAAAGCGTACCAACATATTCACCAAAGATGACTTACCAGCACCTGAACGCCCAACCAAAGCAATGGTTTGGCCTGCTTGTATGTCTAATGACAAATCATCAATTGCTTTTACATTATTTTTATAAATCAAAGACACATGATCAAACTTGATATCACCCAATAATTTTGGCGTTAACGTTCCAGTATTTTCTTCATGTGGCAAATCTAGGACTTCAAATACGGAATATGCCGCAGCAATACCACGTTGTAATTTTTCATTAATATCCGTTAAGTTTTTAATAGGTTTCGCCAATAGCCCTGCTGCTGTGATATAAGCAACGAACTCGCCAGCCGAAGTATCGCCTAAAATTTGTGGACGTAATGCCAACCAAATAATGATACCCAGAGCAAAAGCCATGACCAATTGTACCAGTGGACTATTTAGGTTTTGTACAACCACCATTTTCAAGCCACGTTTTAAGTTTTCTTCTGACGACTTATAGAAACGTTGTTGTTCACTTTCTTCACCTGCAAAACTCTTTACAACAGCATTACCACTGACTGTTTCTTGTACAATATGGTTGACATCCCCCATCGTATTTTGTACTTGAATAGAGAGTTTACGCATACGTTTTGAAGCTTTACGTACCAATAAGCCAATAATCGGCATAAAGATAAAAATACATAAAGTTAAACGCCAATTGGTATACAGTAGATAACCCAATAAACCTAAAGCAATTGCGCCATCACGAATTAATGTTTTTAATGATTCAGAGGAAGCTGCGGTTAACTGCTCAACGTTATACATAATTTTTGCAGTGATATGGCCAGATGAATTATCCAAGTAATACTGTGCTGGTAGTTTTAACAGTTTGGCATAAACTTCTTGGCGAATACTAAATACCAAACTTCTTGAGATGACTGCAGTAAAGTAGCCTCCCATAAACAAACCTAAGCCACGGAAGAATATCAATAGAATAATCAGTGCTGGGAACCAATCAAGATCACCACGATTACCACCTTGAATTGCATCAATAATATACTTGAGTAATTTCGCTACAGAAACTTCAGTTGCCGCATTTATGCCAAATCCAATAATAACGAGTAAGGCTGCCCCCCAATACGGCTTTAAATATGCCAAAAGACGGACATAGACCTTAAAATCCTGATTCACTAATTAATAACCTCGAGATGGAACTTTGGTACTGATATTGATGTTAACGAAACCTAGCTGTCCTGCGACGTCCATCACTCGAATAACATCTTGATGCGTCGCTTTAGCATCTGCAGCTATCACAAACATCAGATCACGATTATCATTTGCTGCATGCTTAATTGCAGTACTTAAATCAGCCGACTCTTTACTCGAAAGTGCCTGCCCATTTACTGCATAATGTCCTGCCGAGTCTACCATGACTTCAATTTTATTTTTGTATTCTTTTGGCGGAACACCTTGTGCATCCGGTAAAGAAAGATTGATCCGGCTTTGCTGGTTAAAGGTGGTGGTCAGTAATAAAATCACCAATATAAATAACAAGCAATCAATCAATGGCGTAAGATTGATATGAATATCTTCAACTGTTCTGCGTCTAAATTTCATGAAACACCCCTAAAACGGATTTAACCAGCTTTCTTTTTTTCATTTTCAAGGTGTTTCTGAAAAAATAAGGCGGCATGAAATAAAGTCGACTGTTGCTCGAGTTCAGCCACATATTCCTGAACTAGGCGCTGAAAATAACGGTAGGCAAATAGTGCTGGAATAGCAATCACCATACCGGCAGCTGTGGTAATTAATGCCTTAGAAATACCAGGAATCATCATGGTTGGATTGGCATTCGTACCTAAATCAATGACTAAAAAGGATTCGATAATTCCAATCACTGTGCCCAATAGACCCAATAACGGTGCAACAGCGCTCAATGTACCTAAGAAATTGATATTTTTTTCTAAATATCCAATTTCGCGTGAAGCAGTCGCTTCCATCTGAGCACGTGCAAATGCTTCACCTTGAGCGTAAGCATCTATACCATCTTTAAAAATATAGCCCAATGCAGTTTGGCAAACAGCTTGATCTTGTTCCATTTCATCTAAAACATCGTCAACATTGCGACTTTTTTGCATCATAAGCGACTTAGGTAGAACTAAAGATCGTTTCAGCCGTATAAATCTCTCGATTGAAATCGCAACAGTAAAAATTGAACATAAAACCAATGGCAGCATTAACCAACCGCCGGCTTTAACAAGTTCCCACATCTTTAGTTCCCCAATTTAATTAAATCGCTTAAACATTATTGTTCTGGTAAACAGATATTTAAAATTCCATCTAACTCATCAAGAGAGTTATAACTGATGACCAGCTTTCCTTTACCCTGTTTGTTATAGTCTAATTTTACACTTGCACTAAAACGTTCTGACAATTTCTGAGTCAGTTGTTGTACATCTGGCGCAAGTGGATCTTTAGATTTTTCCTGCTTTGGTGTATTCCAATCACGCACCAATTGCTCGGTTTGACGGACAGATAAACTCTTATCAATCACGATTTTTGCAATTTGCAATTGATCTTTAGCTTTTAGGGTCAATATCGCACGGGCATGCCCCATGTCTAATAAACCTTGTTGCATTAAATCTTTGATTTCATCTTCTAGACTTAATAAGCGCAATAAATTACTTACGGTAGTGCGTGCTTTACCTACAGTATCTGCAATTTCTTGATGGCTAAGCCCAAATTCTTCATGAAAACGTTGTAATGCTAGTGCTTGATCAACAGGGTTTAAATCTTGACGTTGAATATTTTCGATCAATGCCAAGGCAATCGCAACCTGATCGGTCAAATCACGTACAATTGCAGGGATTTCAGTTAAACCCGCCAATTGCGCAGCACGCCAGCGACGTTCACCTGCAATGATTTCATAGGGAGTTTCGTCATTTTCAATAGGACGAATCACAATCGGCTGCATTACACCATGTTTTTTAATCGATGCAGCAAGTTCTTGTAAATCCTGCTCACCAATAAAACGACGGGGTTGATATGCACCGCGTTTTAATTGGGTTACATCCATCTGTTTTAATTGGCCATGATCCAATGCTTGGACTTCAAGTTGTAGTTTTTCTTTTTGGATTGAACCTAATAATGCATCTAAGCCACGACCCTTTGCCAACCCTCTTTTTTTCACGGTCATGCTTTATTTCCTTTTTTCACTTTACTCTTTTTCAACATTTCAGCTGCTAAATTTAAATATGCAATTGCACCTTTAGAGCTTTTCTCAAAATAAATAATCGGTAATCCATGTGCTGGCGCTTCGGCCAACCGCACATTACGCGGAATCACTGTATCATAAAGTTTCTTACCAAAATACTGTTCTAATTCGGCAGAAACATCACGAGTGAGTGCATTACGCGCATCATACATGGTACGAAGCACCCCAATAATTTCCAATTCAGGGTTTAAAGCCTGCTGAATTTTATCAATGGTCTGGGTCAGATCTGCCAATCCTTCTAATGCATAATACTCACATTGCATTGGAATAATCACTGCATCGACTGCGGCTAAAGCATTGACCGTAATTAAACTTAAACTTGGTGCACAATCAACAATAATATAATCAAAGTCTTTTTCAATCTGCTGTAAAGCGTTACGCAAAATAAACTCACGTCCATCTTGCTCTGCAATTGCCAGCTCAACACCTGCCAAATCACGATTTGAGCCAAGCACTTTATAGCCAACTTCAGCTTTACTAATTGCAGTTTCAATCGGTACTTCACCCAGAAGTACATCGGTGACTGAATACAACAAATCATTTTTTTGAATACCCGACCCCATGGTAGCATTACCCTGTGAGTCCATATCCACCAATAAAACACGCTTTTTCAACACTGCCAAAGAGGCAGCCAAATTCACGGCTGTCGTGGTTTTACCTACGCCACCTTTCTGGTTTGCGATAGCAATAATTTGAGCCATGGTAACCCCAACCCTTAGTCTGTTTTAAATCTGTTTTAATAAAAGTAAATGACGTTGTTCGTCCAATCGAGGTACATGCAATTCAATAATGTCACAACTCCACTTGTCTTTTAAAGCATCAACTTCTTCAGTGGGAATCAAACCTTTCATTGACGCAATGATACTGCGTTCATGCATATAAGGTTCTGAAGCTGTCACAAAATCTGTCAATGAAGCAAATGCACGACTGGTGATCACATCAAATTGCCCTAGATCATGGATACTATCTTCATTTTCTACACGTGTCTGAACTGCGACAACATTTTTTAGTTTTAAATCTGCAATAAACTGTTTCAGAAAACGAATTTTCTTACCATTTGAATCCAACAAAACACATTGGCGTTCAGGTTGGCACAGTGCAATGATCATCCCTGGCATACCCCCGCCTGTACCAATATCGAGTAAACGACCAGCGGGTAAATCATTTAAAATACTTAAGCTATCCAATAAATGTTTAACCAACATTTCTTTTGGATCACGAATGGCCGTTAAGTTATAAGCTTTGTTCCACAGGACGAGTGCATCTTGATATTGCAACAATAATCCTAATGCTTCATCACTAAGTTTTAAGCCAAGCTTTAGACTGCCTTGCATTAACTCTTGAAAAAATGGATGCATGATCAAATAACATCTCTAAAAAGTTAGCTGAAAGTATACCTATTTCTCGCCCGTGGAACAGTAGTTAACGATGAGTTAATACGCACTTAGGCGTATTTATCCTCACTTAACTATACTCACCCTGTCTTATTTGCAAATCCAAGGCTGTTAAACGCTCAGGTGTACCCACATCAACCCACGCTGCCTGCATTTTCTCAGCCGAGATTTTACCGTCTAGCATGCCTTGTTTAAGCAAAGGTGCAAGTGGTCTTTTACCCTGTTCCAGACCATCAAACATTTTTGGGTTAATCACAGCGACACCACTATAAGTTAAATTTTCACCTTGCTGATTTTGCTCAAAGGTATAAGCACGACCATTTGCCAAGGTAAAATCACCCTGTGGATGCTGTTCAGGATTATTGACAAAAACCAAATGTGCAAGATCATCGGCAAGATTGATATCTAATAATGATGCAAAATCAAAAGTGGTCCATACATCACCATTGACCAGAATAAAAGGTTGATCACCGAGAAGCGCTAAGGCATTGATAATCCCACCTGCGGTTTCCAAGCCCTCATCTTCACGCGTCCAGCGTATAGTCACACCAAATTGTGAGCCATCACCCAAGGTGCCAATCAGAATATCTGCCAACCATGCAGAGTTAATCACGATTTCAGTCACGCCAATTTTTTTTAATTTTTCAATATGCCATACAATTAGTGCTTTGCCGCCTACTTCCAACAAAGGCTTTGGCTTATAGAGGGTCAAAGGTCGCATTCTATTGCCTAGACCAGCAGCTAAAATCATCGCTTTCATGCTGCAACCACCTCATATGCGCCATATTTTTCTTCAAATTTCGGCAAAACCCGTGCATGGATAAAACGCATAAACGATTGTAATTCTGGGTAAGGTTTTGACTCTTCCAGTAAGTACCACATGACACGAGGCAAGTCCTTGAGATAACCAGACTTACCATCACGCTCAAACAAACGAACGAAAATACCTAAAATTTTGATATGACGCTGAATTGCCATAAAGTCAGCATCTTGTTTGAATTGATCAAAATCACGATCTTGCTTCGCAGATTCTGGCAACAAGTCATAAAACACTTTAAACCACTCATACACACGCTCAGGACCCCACTGTACGTAGGCATCACGGGTAATCGAAATCAAGTCATAAGTATCCGCACCGATCACTGCGTCTTGAAAATCAATCACACCTTGGTCTTTCTCACCTTCAAGAATCATCAGGTTACGACTATGGAAATCACGATGTACGATTACTTGAGGTTGTGCCAAAGCTGCATTGGCAAGGATAGCAAAAGTTCTTTTAATTAAAGCATGTTCTTCATCTGTCACTTGGATTGCTAATGATGGTAACAACCAATCCGTTAACAATTCCATTTCTGAGATCAGCTTTTCATAGGCATATGCTGGCAATTGTGATGAATCAGCGACAATCGACTGCAACTGCACCAACTGCTTAAAACTTTGCGCATAATGTGCATCTACCGTTTGATCATTCAATTGTGTAGATAGCAATACATCGCCAAAATCTTCAAGTAACAACAAACCTTGATCTAAGTCCTTGGCAACAATATGAGGTACACGCACCCCATTTGTGTCAAAGAATTCATCAATCGCAACAAAAGGACGACAATCTTCCTTCTCAGGAGGTGCATCCATAAGCATAAATGTTTTATTATTCAAGGTAATTCGTGCATAACGACGGAAACTCGCATCGCCTGCTAAAAAATTGATTTCAAATTGATCTGAACTGAGTACAGATGTTAACCATGTTTGTATCAATTGTTCACGTTGTGTATTCATTTGCAATTTAATCTAATTCAGGCTGAATTTTTGAAGTGCTAAGTGTAGCTACTTATCGACTTTTTCTCTATGATGCGACAATAATTAATTGCGATTAGCATATTTGGTTAATGAGACAAATGAAGCATCAGTTTAAATTTAATCCTTTAGCGACTGCTATTTTGACACTTCTTTGTGGGAGTTCAGTATCCAGCTATGCTGAATCGACAGACACTGTTTCTGAAGTTAATAATAAGCAACTGAATGCAGCCATCAAAGAAAGCTTTGCAGGACAAAATTTCTTTGAACAATATTATGTGGACAAAAACTCACCTAAAGCACAGGTACGTGATTTAAAAAATCCAAGTAGCCGTTATTGTGAAGGTGTCTGGGTAACGCCTTTTAGTACTCAAACTAAATCGACAAATCCAGAAGAAGCCTCATCTGTGATTACCGCAGATAATGGGTATTACAATCCCAATGGTGACTCTTTCCTGTCTGGTGATGTGGTCATTGACCAATCTGGACGTATGATCCGTGCTGATGAAGTGACCATTGATAAAACACAAACTTTCGCCAAAGCGAAAGGCAATGTACAAATGGCGCAAGGTGGTATCATCGCGCAAAGTGATCAGATTGATTACAACCTGAAAGATGAAACTGGTCAGTTAAATAATAGTTTCTATATTGCAGAATTGACCCATGCACATGGTCATGCAGAAAAAATAGAAAGAACCTCACCAACCAATATCATCCTTGAAAATGCAACCTATACCACCTGCCCACCTGATGAAAAACCCACTTGGAAAATTCAGGCCAATAAAATTGAATTGGATCAAGATACTGGTCGTGGTGTAACGCGCGGGACTAAACTTTATGTTAAGGATGTGCCTGTACTCGCAGTTCCATACTTTAACTTCCCGATCGATGACCGCCGTACAACCGGGATTTTAAGCCCGAGTTTCGGCTTTACCAATGATGGCGGTTTTGAACTCGCAGTTCCTGTTTATTTAAATTTGGCACCTAATTATGATGCCACCATTACACCACGACTGATTACTGACCGTGGTCTTATGGCTCAAGGTGAATTTCGCTACTTGACTGAGAACTTTGGTGCTGGTAGCGTCTGGGGAAGTTACTTACCCTCTGACCGCGACTATAATGATGAAGATCGTAAAGACCTCCATTTCCTACACAAGTGGGATATCACCAAACAGTGGTCAACCAATTTAGAATATAACTATGTTTCTGATAAAGACTTCTTCTCAGATCTAGATAGCAATCCAAATTCTCGCACAGAGCTTAACCAACGCCGCGCTTGGGAACTTAACTACAATCACGGTATTCCTGGGTTAAAAGCTCAGCTTAAAGTTGAAGACTTTCAAACACTTGATAAAACCATCAAAGATGTAGATAAGCCATATGCCCGCCTACCACAGTTTTTACTGAACTATGTCGCTGGAAATCCGCAAGGTTTGGAATACGAATTTAATAACGATACTGCGTATTTCCAAAAAGACATCAACGACGCTGATTATAACAACCAGCCAAGTGGTACACGTTTATATAACCAATTTGCGACACGTTATAATTTCCGCAATCCATGGTCTTTTGTGATCCCTGAAGTTTCTGTACGTAGTTTAAATACTTTCTATGATCAAACCACGGTAGATCAACTTAACTTAAATAACCAAAGCCAAGATAGCAAAAATAAATCCGTTGTTGTTCCTCAATTTACCTTGGATACGGGTTTAACTTTTGAAAAGGACGGGAAATTCCTCCAGACTATTACACCTCGTGCTTTCTACGCTTATGCACCATATAAAAATCAAACAGGTTATCCAAACTTTGATTCAACAACAGCTTCTATCAGCTATGATCAATTGTTTAGCCCGTACCGCTTTTATGGACACGACCGCTTAGAAGACAATAACTTTTTATCTTTAGGCTTAAGTTATAGTTTATTTGATACGGTGGGCTTAGAGCGTTTAAGAGCCAGTATTGGTCAAAGTTATTATTTTGATGATCGAAAAGTTACACTGCTTAACAATACTGATGATTTAGACAGAGAAAAACATACCGGCCCTGTGCTGAGTCTTTCTAGCCAACTTTCACAAAACTTCACATTGAGTACCAACTCAGCGTGGATGTCAAATGGTGATAGCGCACAACATGACTTCCAACTGTATTATACAGGCCAGCGTGGAAACCTTTATAACGTCGGTTATTTTTATCGCAATAACCTTCCTGACCGTCAACGAGAATATGATCAAGCAGTTGCATCATTTATACAGCCTGTAAAAGACAACTGGCGTATTATGGGGCATGTTCAATATGACCTTGACAACCATGTCGCACGCGAATATTTATTGGGTGTGAATTATGAATCTTGTTGTTGGGGAATTTCCGTCTATGGTCGCTCGTACTTTAATGATCTAGATGACGTTTCTCTTCCTGATACAAAGCCAAAACGCGCAGTGATGGCTGAGATCACACTAAAAGGACTTGGTGGTTTGAACAACAAGTTAAGTTCATTACTTGAAAATCGTATTTTAGGTTTTGATAAAGCTAATCAATCTTGGACACATTAATGAAGACGCAAAAATTTAAAAAATTATTTAAAGCATCAACCTTAGCTTTACTCATCTCCACCTCGGTATCAGTTTATGCTGCTCCGCAGGACCAAATCATTGCAATTGTTGGTTCTACAGCAATTTTAAAAAGTGATTTAGACCAAGGTGTTGCTGAAGCGACACATCGACTTCAGGCACAAAAGAAAGAAATCCCACCACAAAACATTCTGCAACAGCAAGTACTGAGTCAGCTCATCACCCATGATGCACAGCTTGAACAAGTAAAGAAGTATGGCTTAAAAGCAGATGAAAAAAGCTTAAATGAAGCCGTATTAAAAGTTGCTCAACAATCTGGTGCAAATTCTTTAGAAGCTTTTCAAAAAAAATTAGATGCTGTTGCACCCGGTACCTATGAATTACTTCGTAACCGTGTTGCAGAAGATTTACTCATTCAACGATTGAGTCAACAACAAGTGATGTCTCGTATCAAGATCACTGACCTTGATGTTGAAAACTTCTTAAAATCACCTGAAGGTCAAGCTGCTGTTGGTAGTCAAGTCCATGTACTACATATGCGTATTTCAGGAGAAGCGCCTGCAAGTGAGTTAGAAAGTATTGCAAAAGCAGTTCGTACTGACTTAAAAGACAGCAATGACGTTAAAAGCTTAGAAAAGAAATTTAGCACAGCCCAAGTTAAAGTCGATGGTGCTGATATGGGCTTCCGTCCGCTTTCAGATATTCCAACAGATCTTGCTGCACGTGTTACGACTCTTGAGCCAGGACAAACCACTGACTTAATTCCAGCAAAAGACGGCGTTCATGTTTTAAAATTATTAGAAAAAAAATCGAATGAGCAAAAAGCTTTAGTTCCGCAATTTAATACGCGTCATATTTTGATTAAAACATCAGAAGTTGTTAGCCCTGAAAATGCAAAGCAAACCATTGACAGTATTTATAACCGCTTAAAAGCGGGCGATGATTTTGCTACGCTTGCTTCAACCTATTCAAATGACCCTGGTTCTGCTCGTGATGGCGGAAGCCTTGGTTGGGTAAGCCCTGGCATGATGGTTCCTGAATTTGACAAACTCATGCAAAGTTCGCCAGTCAACGAAATCAGTAAACCATTTCAAACTCAATTTGGCTGGCATATTCTCCAAGTTACAGGCACACGTCAACAAGATATGACCTCAGAGTACCAAAAGCGTATGGCTCGCCAAATTTTAGGCGAACGTCAATTCGAATCAGAATATGATGGCTGGTTAAGAGAGTTACGTGCAAATACTTACATTGAAATCAAAGACCCAAGCCTAGATCCAAAGAAAAATGAAAGTTAAGTCTGTGCTAAGTCGTTAAATTAAAACCAGTGCTTTTGCACTGGTTTTTTTATCTCTAAATTTAGCAACACCAATAAAAAAGAGACGCCAATTTGGCGTCTCTTTTACAATCGTTCTTGTTAAATCAAGAAATTAACGATTGTTTTCATCTTCTTGTGAATCTTCAAATTTTGTTTCGCCGCCAAAGTCAGTACCTTGACCGCCAAAGCCGCCTTGACCACCGAAGCCGCCTTGACCACCGAAGCCACCTTGACCACCGAAGCCACCTTGGCTACCGAAACCACCTTGACCACCGAAACCGCCTTGTTGACCACCAAAGCCGCCTTGTTGACCACCGAAGCCACCTTGACCACCGAAGCCACCAGCTTGACCGCCGAAGCCGCCAGCTTGACCACCGAAGCCACCAGCAGCACCTTGAGCACCAGCAGGAGCACCAGCAGGACGTGGATTACGTGCAGGTACTACAGTTGAAATAGCATGCTTATAAACCATTTGGCTTACTGTGTTTTTCAACAAAACAACATACTGGTCAAAAGATTCAATATGACCTTGTAATTTAATACCGTTTACAAGAAAAATAGAAACAGGAATACGTTCTTTACGGAGAGAATTTAAGAACGGATCTTGTAAAGTTTGACCTTTAGACATTTTATACTCCAAAAAAAATTAAAATCAGCGCAAAAACTACCTTTATTTTTCAATTAAAATTTATAAAAAAGGTAGTTGTTAAATTTTGCTTTATCCGTATAAGTTTCGCAAGTCTTCTTGTGCTTGGTTTATCGTAAAAAAAGTTTGAAAAGAGTGTGTTTCTTGCAAAGATCGTAACCATGTGTATTGACGTTTTGCTAATTGTCGTGTCGCAAATAGTGCTTTATCCTTCATTTGACGCTCACTTTCTTGACTCAAATCACTGTTTTTTAAAAAATCTATCGCTTGTCGGTATCCAACAGAGCGTGAAGAAGGTAAATTTTCTTCGAGATCGTATTTTTTCATAAGATTTTCAACCTCATTTAAAAATCCGATTTCCCACATTTTTTCCAAACGAAGTTCAATTCTCTTGTGCAGCTCTAGGCGATCAGGCAATAAAGCATAATTATGAAAATCATATCGGTACGGTTGATTCTTCGGTTGTTCCGCCTGTAGTTGAGTAATCGGACGACCAGTAATTTTATACACTTCTAAAGCGCGAATGATTCTTTGCTTATCACTGACTTTAAATTTTTCACCTGCCAATACATCAACAGATTTTAATTCATCATACACCGATTGCCAGCCTTCCGTTTCACCTTTTAACTCAATCGCAGCACGAATCGCGTAATCAGCACTCGGTAAATTTGTAGAAAGCCCCTCAAGCAACGCTTTAAAATATAGCATTGTACCGCCAACTAAAATAGGTGTTTTACCGCGTGCATGGATATCATCAATCAGTTGACAAGCATCCTCGACAAATTCAGCAGCGGAATAAACCTCAAGTGGGGTAATAATATCAATCAAATGATGCGGATAACGCTCCTGCTCCGCTTTGGTTGGCTTTGCAGTACCAATATCCATATCTTTATAGACCAAGGCAGAATCTACAGAAATAAGCTCATAATTCCCATGATCATACAGTTCACATGCCAAAGCAGTTTTACCGCTTGCGGTTGGTCCCATTAAATTGATGACGGGCAATTGATTTGACATGTACAACTACTCTCCTCGAGCAAATAATTTATCTAATTGGGGTAATGGAAATGCTCGCCATGTTGGTCGACCATGATTACACTGACTGGCAAATTCTGTGTGTTCCATTTGACGCAACAAAGCATTCATTTCGGAAAGACTCAGCATTCGATGAGCACGCACTGCACCATGGCATGCCATGCCTGCTAAAATTTGATCACGCTTTTGCTGTAGCGCCTGCGCTTCATCATTTGGATCTAAATCATTGAGTAATTCAGGTACCAAGGATTCAAAATCTGCTTTATGTAAAATCGCAGGCACACCACGTACAATCACTTGATCATCACCATATTGATCAATTTCTAGACCTAAGCGTTCCAACTGTGGTTTTAAATCATCAACACGGGTTGCCTGCATACGGGTAATCGAAATGACTTTAGGAATAAGCAACTGCTGTGAGGTCCAAAATTCTGGTTTATCCCATGCAGATTTCATTTGTTGTAGCAAAATACGTTCATGCGCTGCATGCATATCGACAATAATCAGGCCTTCCGTATTCTGTGCAAGAATATAAATTCCATGTAATTGCGCTATTGCAATTCCCAATGGATATTCATCAACCTGATGGACCTGTTTATTTTGGATTTCTTGTACAGATCGCTCATAGGACGCTTGATCTGTTAATTCTTGATCAGCATCCCCAGACTCACGTAAAGGGGCTAAATAGCTTTTCAAGGCGTTATTGAGTTGTTGAGTGCCACGATACTGCTGTTGTGGTTCATAGTGGGAATAATTGACTGTTTGGGCATGTGCATCACTAAAATCTGTTAGACCACTATGCTGTATAGACCCATCTGAATTGCTTCGGCTATTTTGATCACTTACATCTTGCTCAGCTGGCGCATTGCGATGTAAATGAAATTGTTCCTGATAACGCGGCTGTGCTGGCAATGTTTGATTTTCTGTTGCTCCATCCTGCTTCATTGCAGAAGATAAATCCGCAGTTGCAGTTTGGAATTGAGATAAGGTGTCTTTAGCAAAATGTCGTACAAACTCATGCACTTCACGCTGATTAAGGAAGCGAATTTCATGCTTGGTTGGATGCACATTCACATCAATATTTTCAGGATCAACTTCTAAAAACAGCAAATACGCAGCATGTTGATGCCCATGCAAAATACCATCGTATGCCATACGCAAAGCATGAGAAATGGTTTTATCTTTGACGATACGACCATTCACATAGACATATTGCAAATCGGCTTGTGCACGCGCATCTGAAGGATGTCCTAACCAGCCTGATAAACGCATACTAATACTGTCTGCATCTATCCAGTAAGCATTTTCAGTGAATTGGCGACCTAATAATTGCTGTACCCGTTGAAATCTTAGCTCACCACTATCTGCAATCGGCAAATTAAGGCGAATATTATCATTATGTTCTAAAACAAAGCGGATATCGAAATGCGTAAGTGCCATTCGACGTACAATTTCTTCAATATGACCAAATTCAGTACTTGGTTTCTTTAAAAATTTACGCCGCGCAGGCACATTAAAAAACAAATCCTGAATACGGATATGTGTACCTTGTTGGGTTGCTACCGCTTGAATATCTTGATGATCAAATGCTGTACCATTGACTTCCAGTTGGTAACCGACACCTGAATCATCCTGACTACTGGTTAAGGTTAAACGCGAAACCGCTGCGATAGATGCAAGCGCCTCTCCACGAAAGCCCAAACTCACAATTGCATGTAAATCTTCAGCAGATTGAATTTTACTGGTTGCATGACGGGTGACTGAAAGTGCTAGATCCTCAGCGTGAATACCTCGACCATTGTCAATAATTTCAATCAGGGTACTGCCGCCATTTGCCACACGAATAATCAGCTCAGTCGCACCTGCATCAATCGAGTTTTCAAGCAACTCTTTCACTACCGATGATGGTCGTTCAATCACCTCACCTGCAGCAATTTGGTTGGCCAGTGCTGGATCTAGATTTTGGATACGTCTTAAACTGATATCTTCGCGTTGCATTCAATTAACCTAAAAATTTAAATAAATTAAAATATATGATGGACTTAAAATGCTGAAAACATTGATCAAGTCAACGCTTCAATCAATTCAGCAGAAATACTTTCAATGACCACTTCTCGTGCAGCTTCATCTTCTGTTTTTAAAATGCGAATGACGTGATCTGGCTGTGGAATTTCATCACCGCCCTTAGAAGGCCATTCAAATAAGAATAAAGCATTCTCGACCTCTAAATAATCACGAATACCCATCAATTCAAGCTCATAAGGATCATTTAAACGGTATAAGTCAAAATGAAACACCTCTTTCGCATTGATATTATAAGGTTCCACCAAGGTATATGTTGGACTTTTAACCGCACCTTGATGACCTAAACTTTGCAACCAATAGCGTGTAAGTGTGGTTTTACCTGCCCCCAAGTCACCGATTAAATAAATCACGCCTTTTGCAATATGTTGAGCTAACTTTTGTGCCAACATTTCGGTGTCTTGTTCATTGCTCAGACTTAATTTATATGAATATTGCATAACGCTCACGACATGATTCAAACCAGACAATATGATAGCATTGCGTGACTTTAAAACCTATGTTGCATTGTTTAGAAATCATGTTTTGATACTTTCCAACTCGCTTAGAGCACTCACTTTAAACTTATCTGCATAAAAAATACGCTTATGAAACCCGTCACCCTTGTTTCAGAATATCAACCACCAATGAGAGATGGTGTAACTGCATCAAAAGTTTATCTCCCCAAGCGAGCAGCTTTACCTAAAAATTTATTCAGTTATTTATGTGAACATTTTCCACATATTTCAGCCAATGAATGGCAACAACGTTTTCAAGAGCAACTCATCATCGATATGCAAGGTCAAGCATTAACGGTTGATCAGCCTTATCTAGAGAATACCCATCTTTACTACTATCGATTTCTAACCCATGAAATTCATGTGCCATTTCAAGAAAAGATATTGTTTGAAAATGAAGATTTAATTGTCGTAGACAAGCCTCACTTTTTAACCATCAGCCCATCAGGGCAATATATACAAGAAACCTTATTAGTTCGTTTAAAAAAAACCACAAACAACCCAGACCTCACCCCAATCCATCGCTTAGATCGGGAAACTGCTGGCATTGTATTGTTTTCTAAACGGCCTCAAACACGTGGTTTATATCAACAAATGTTTGCTGAACGGCAAGTCAATAAGACCTATCAAGCGATTGCTCAATTCAATACTGATTTAAAATTTCCATGTGCTGTGGACTTGAGAATGGAAAAGGGCGAACCCTTTTACACTATGAAAGTTGTTGAGGGAAAATCAAACTCATATACCGAAATTGATCTAATTGAACACAATCAAATTTGGGCAAAATACTTACTAAAGCCGACTACAGGTAAACAACATCAATTACGAGTACATTTAAATTGGTTAAATATTCCAATTAAAAATGACCCTTTTTACCCGCAAGTTCTACATAAAGATGCTGCTGATTTTTCACAACCCTTACAGCTGTTAGCCAAGAAAATTGAGTTCCTTGACCCGATTACACAAGTCGAATATTGCTTTTGTTCTGACTATGAATTGACACTGTAATTTTGACGTAATGACAAATATATGACTTTTTGACGATTAAGCATTGAAATTCCGAAAGCTTTGATTAAAATAAGCATTCAAACTCAAATTTTGTTTGGTCACTATTCATGAGAAAAACCGAAGTCTATCAAGTACGCCTTGATTCACAAGAAAAAAAACTAGCATTTGCTGTTTTTAAACAATTGGGGATTACGCCTGCACAAGCAGTTCGACTGTTTTTTAAACAAGTTGTCATCACAAAATCCATCCCTTTCGCCATAGAAAATCAAAATATCAATATGGATCAGTTATTCAAGCTGAGAAAACTTAAGCAAGACCAACAAAACGGACAACTCAATTCTTCTGTTGATTTAAATGATGACGACGAAGATCTATTTGCAGAGCTGAATGCCATCTTGGGTGAAAGTGACAAAAAATAACACTGTCGCATTTTTAAACAAATAATTAAGTTTACTTTTCTATTTTTTGGTTATGCTCTTTTGCAAAGATAAAAATCATTGCAAGGAGTAATAAATGATCGTTAGACGAGCGACCAAAGAAGATTTAAATCAACTTGCTACTTTATTTGATGAATATCGCCAATTTTACGGCGCATCTTCCAATATCCAAGAGTCCTTTAATTTTTTAAAACAACGTTTTGAAAATCAAGAAAGTGTTATCTTTATTCATGTAAAAGATGATGTTTTTACAGGCTTTGTGTTGTTATACCAAGGCTTTTCATCAGTTTCTTGTTCAAAGTATTATATTTTAGATGATGTTTATGTAACACCTGTTTTTCGTCGACAAGGTTCTGCCAAACAACTGATTGATACTGCAATTCTGTTTGCACGTCATGAAGATGCGCAACGGATCAGTTTAGAAACCCAGAAAAACAATTACCATTCACATCAACTCTATGAGCAAATGGGCTTTGTTAAAGACAATGAATTCCAAACATTTCATTGTTTCCTCAAGTAGTTTTTTTACAATGCATTTTTCAATCAATTCAACGTAGGTTTCCACATCTTTGCGAATTTAAGTACATTGGGTACCGTGTCCTGTGAAATAGGAAAAACCACTGCACAGGATTTCTTAGCATCCAATACTGTACTTTCATGCCCTAAATAACACTTTAATTGAGCAATTTTATCAAATTCTTTTTGATTCACCTTGACCACAATTTTACGAAAAGAATGTTCTAACCAATTTTTATAACTTTCAGCATCAGCATCTTGAACAAATTGTAAGTGCGCAGCCAAGACTGCATGCGCAACAAGGGTTGGAACCATAAAGTCTGGCATTTCATCTAAAACAGCAATATAGAGCTTTAAAGCCATGATCAAATCACTATTTGTTCATTTTGACTATTTCTAGCAGCATTCACCTGATCTTCTGTCAAATAAACCCACTCACCTTCAACTAAGTCTTTGAGTGCTAATTGCCCGACTTGTGCACGATGCAAGCTTTCAACCTTATTCCCCACAGCAGCCAACATCCGTTTGACTTGATGATAAACCCCTTGGTGCACAGTGATTTGTAATGCATATTCAGCCAAGCGCTGTACATCTGTTGCTGCAAAGGTACCCTTTTCATTGCGTAATTCTACACCCTGTTCAAGTTGTTGAATCTGATCATCTGTAATCGGATCTGCTGTTTGTATTTGATAAACTTTAGCCACATGCTTTTTAGGATGAGTCAATGCTTGCAAAAACTGCCCATCATCCGTCAGTAGCAATAAACCTGTCGTGTCCTGATCTAAACGACCAACAGTTTGTAAACCTCGGTTCATAAGGACATCATCAAATAAATCAAAAACACTAAAATGGTGTGTTGATTGATGGGAACATTCGTAGTCCTGCGGTTTATTTAAGGCAATATAGACTTTTTCACGGTATTGAAATGTTTCGGTATAGACTGAAAATACTAGATTTTGGGTATCAAGTTTAAATTTAGGGTCGGTAACGACCTCGTTTTGGATTTGAATTGCACCATTTTTAATGAGTTGTTGGCAATGCTTACGTGAACCAAAGCCTTGTGATTGCAACATTTTTTCCAAGAACATAAATTAATACCTTAAAAATTCACGATACATTTTAAAGTATCGTGAATTGAAACCCAAACAACATTCAGGCTTTTTTAGCCTTATTGATGATCAATATATGCTTTTATCAAGTATTAAGGATAAATGACTTATGTACAGCAACACCCGCCAGCGCTCCATCTGCAACTGAGAAAGCAACTGAACCACCTGAACGGGTGATATCCCCACAAGCATATATCCCTTTAAGATTGGTTTCTTTCATGGCTGTGGTTTGAATGGCTTCACTATATTCATTTATATCAAGCACTATCCCCAGTTTTTTAATCCAAGGCGCGCTGATACGCATAAAAGTGGAGACGAATAATCCATCTAATTGAACCTGCTCACCATCTTCAAAGACTAAATCACAATGATTGTGTATTTTGACAATTTTGCGTGTATCCAATTTCACATTTCTTTGTTTAAGCTGCTCAAGTGTGACTGGATCTAATTCAGCTTGTGAAATTACATCATTTAAAAATAAAGTGGTATTGCCCCAGTCAGGTAACATCAATGCCATATGGATCGAATGTAGACCTGAACATAACATTCCAAGTGTTCCAAGATTTAACTCATAGCCATCACAGTATGGACAATGAAAAATGCTTTTCCCCCACCGTTCTGCTAAACCATCGATTTCAGGTAAATCATCTTTAATACCTGTAGCAATAATTATTTTTTTGACTTGAATGGTTGTACACGTCTCATCGGCTTGGTCTACTTGAATCTCATATTGCTCCCCGACAGCCCTCACTTCGGTGACGGATGCGTTGATACATGACAAAGTTTGGTATTTGTCTAACTGTAATTTTGCATCACGAATAATTGCTGCTGGCGTATTGCCATCTTGGGTTAAGAAATTATGTGAATGTTCAGCAAAACGATTACGACGCATGCCTGCATCAATCATTAACACTTTTTTTCTAGCACGAAGCAATGGTAATGCTGCTGATAAACCTGCATAACTCCCACCAATAATTACAACATCGTAGTTCATTTTCAACACCAATAAGTAACTTTTAAAGTTACTATATTGAGTTATTTTTATAATTGCAACTTTTAATGTTACAATTAACAAAAGAGCGTTGACTTAAGAACTATGCGTAAAGATAGTAAGCTTTCTCGAATGTTGCATGTGCTATTACATATGGCCCGTGAAAAAAAACCGTTCACCTCTGAACAAATTTCAATCATGTTAGACACCAATCCTGTCGTAGTACGTCGTACCATGTCTGGTTTAAAAAAAGCAGGCTTTGTCCATGCAGACAAAGGCCCCGGTGGAGGCTGGACCTTAGTACAAGCTTTAGAGGAAATATCTTTATTTGATATTTATCAGGCTGTTGGAGAACCTACTATTTTTGCCATTGGCAATGAACAAGAAACACCCAACTGTCTGGTTGAATTGGTGGTGAATAAAGCTTTAAACCAAGCTATGCAAGAGGCACAAAACATTTTAATACAACAACTTAAATCAACAAATCTGTCTAAACTGGCACAAGACTTTGAGTATGAATGGAATTTATTGGGTGCTGAAACTGAAAAATTTATTGTCCACTAAATCCACACTCGACTGAATTTAAATGTGAATCATTGCCAGACAAGGCAAATTCACATACCGCTTTTCAGTATAATGGATGGATATATTAATTTTTAATGCTGAATATTGATGAGTCTTTCTAGTCTAGACCTAAATTTAATTGTGCTCCTTGTTTTATTGGCATGTGGTATTTTTAGTCACAATACTGCGGTCACCATTGCAGCTGGGGTTTTGATCGTCTTTAGAATCACACCTTTAAGTGAGTTTTTCCCATTATTACAAACTCACGGTTTAGAAGTCGGCATTATTATTTTAACCATTGGCGTGCTTACTCCAATTGCCAGCGGCAAAATCCCCGGTGATGTCATTTTAAAATCATTTATGCATTGGAAATCATTAACAGCCATTGCGATCGGTTTATTGGTTGCATGGTTAGGTGGTCGTGGCGTTTCCTTAATGACCAGCCAACCCAATGTCGTTGCAGGCTTATTGATTGGAACAGTCGCTGGAGTTGCATTACTCAGAGGTGTTCCTGTGGGTCCCTTGATTGCTGCAGGAATCCTATCTTTACTGATTGGAAAAACTTAAAGTATTTTTAAATCACCAATTGTGTATCTAAAAAGAATGTGCTCGCTGAATTTTATCAATAGACTTACTTTCGCCAGTAATTCTATTGATAAAGCGTAAATTTAGAATTCTTCACGCATCATTTATCATCCTTCCACTGCTTTAATAAGATTAATTTTTTAAAATCTACTCATTATATTAAGACTCTTGCATAAGTCCTTTTTAAAGCAAAGATCAATATAGAATCCCCCCAGCTTAGCCTTCCCCCAAGGGAAAACACACTTTCAATACCCATACAACTCACTTTTCATGATCTTTTTTTGATTTTCAAAAGATCTTTATTCATCAGATAAATAATAATTTGTTATCATAAAATAAGTGAACAAATCATCGTTTTCAAAATAGAAACTCAAGATATTTTAATCAAACAATTACAAGTCATCGCTACGCTTGATTTTTTCTTAGCCCATTCATCGGGTTTATCATCTGGTATAAATAAGCTACTATATAAGCTTGTATAAAAATACTTTTTAAAAATCAGAATCAATATAGAAACATTTTTAGATTCGTTCACCTTACCATTTTTTGATTTGCTCAAATAAAATGAGGAACCATATTGGACATGAAAAATAATGCAAATTCGATAGAAAAACAGTCTTCTACGCTACAATCAGTAAATTATAAGACGCAAATGCAAAGCAACATTGTCGATCATAATGGAAATACCTTATTTAGTATTGTTTATCCAAATCCAGACAAAGAGACACTAATTTTATTGCATGGAGGACCTGGTTTTCCAAGTGATCTCTCTGCCGTTGCCGATCTTTTAAAAGATTATTTTCAAGTGATCACATTTCATCAAAGAGGAACCCAAAAATCTCCTTGTCGTGATAAAGACTATTCTATGCAGGCTTATTTAAGCGATATAGAAACTGTTCGAGAGTTCTATAAAATCAATAAGTTTCATTTATGGGGACACTCTTGGGGTGGACTTTATGCACAAATCTATGCTGAAAAACATCCCGATAATTTACTCAGTCTTTTTTTATGTAGCCCAGGTTCAGGTACCAATACGCAATGGAAGCAAACTGAAAAAGAAGTCATGCAACTTAATAAGTCCAAAACAAGTGCTTGGGCATGGACAAAAATGGGATTAAATAGCCTTTTAGGCGCGCTTGGAAGCAATGAAGCTTATAAACGCCTCTTTAAACAAGTCATGAAAAACTATAATGAAGGATTTATTGCAACAGATCATCCAGATCTCACTGATGATTTTGATTTACTGAAAGCAGAGCCGATCAATAAAACCAGACCTGAAATCATCAAATATCCGCTGTTAACTGGATTAGATAAACCAGATTTTAAGATTACCATTGTCTATGGAGATCAGGACATCTATACAACAAGTAAAAACTTTGTGATCAATCGATACCCTACAGCACACGTATTTACACTTTCAAACTCAGGGCATATTCCTTGGTTACATCATCCAGAGGCTTATAACAATATAGTGATGAGTCATTATCAATAAGTAT
>NZ_WJYH01000037.1:0-43646 GCF_009668065.1 Acinetobacter sp. RIT698 | reverse complement strand
TAACCAACACAACCCCTTTTTTTAAACTTTCTTATCGGATGTGCGTTTTTTCCTCAAAATCAGTGTTTTTTTATGCTTTTTATCTATTTTTTAAGCATTTTTCATTATTTTTTTCATATTAAAGTTATTTTTATACTTTGTTTTCCACTCTCGAATCACAAAATCTGAGCATTATTCAACTGAATCAGGATTCAAAAAGAAAAACCGCATCAATTTGATGCGGTAAATCCTATACTTTGTGCACTTTTATATTTTGCAGTCATTTCATCTGTTAAATGCTGCAGAATAGAATCCACATTTTCAAAAGGATGAAAACAGGACTGTCGTACAATCACCGCAAAGTCTCCAGCACTTAAACGATCTAAAGATTGCAGTTTTACTTTTATATCGGCTTCATGAACAACAAGTTTGAGTTGTGTGCAGACATTTTCCAGTAAAGCCAAACGCTGTGCATAATTTAGAAAATCAAAATGCATTTTAAAATCGAAACGGCGTAATGCAGCTTGATCAAGTTCATCAAAGCGATTGGTTGTCGCCACCACGATGCCATTAAAGCTTTCCATTTGAACCAAAAACTCATTTACCTGAGAAACTTCCCAAGAGCGGGTTGCTTGGCGGCGATCTTGTAATAAACCATCTACTTCATCCAGCAATAAAATTGCCTGTAAGTCTTCGGCTTCATGAAACGCTTTAGCAAGGTTCTGTTCTGTTTCACCGACCCAAGCAGAAATTAAGTCTGAACCACGCTTAATCAGTAAAGGTCGATTGATGGTTTCAGATAACCATCGTGCAAATGCAGTTTTACCTGTTCCTGATGCTCCGTATAGACATAACCGGCCAAAACCATGTTGCTGGATACCTGATGCGATCTCCGCAAGATTCACCTTACAGTTGATATAGTTCAAATCATAGAACTTGGGCAAAGCATTACTATCTTGCAATTTAATACCTTGGTAACCCTGTGCTTTTAAGGTATTGGAAACCAATTTGGTCATGCTTTCCTGTATCACTAAATGCTCATTGTGCATTTGAGCCGCTTTGGCAACACGATAACTACGGCGTAAAATTGCTGGAGATAATTGTTCAACATTGGCCAAGGCTTCCTGATACAAAGGATTAAGTTCTTGACCACAATGTTGTTCGATAAAGCTTCTGCGTTGCTTTTTAGGTGGCACTTTAATTTCAAGCACCATATCAAAACGGCGTATAAACGCAGGATCAAGTTGATCAGAATTAGACACCCAAATCGTTGGTGTACGATTTTGCTCTAAAATACGATTGACCCAAGCCTTACGACTTTGCGCAGTGCTTTTCATCCCCACGCCATTTTCGGTGTCATTAAACACATCCTCAACTTCATCAAACATCAATAAAGCAGATTGACTGTCGAAAATGCACTGCGCTGCACGATACGCACATAAACGCCCTGTGGCTGAAATTGCATCACCATCTTCATCTTCACAGGAGATTTCAAAAAGTTGCACCGACATTTCATCTGCAAGGGTCTTACACAGCTGTGTCTTTCCTGTACCTGAACTGCCATAAAGGAAAATATTTACCCCCTGTTGCTTACTCATTTTGACTTGCTTTAAATAAGCTAGGAGTAAAGTCAATTCAGTGTGTAAATGAGGATAATCCTCTAAGGTTAATTCAGCAGGCTGACTTTTATTAATGGTTCCAACAAACAGATCCATCACATCATTGGTTTTCACCAATAACTTATCGGCCAATTGGTTTGACACCAGATTCAATTTGCCACGTAAATAATTACGATAGTGTTGTTGCACACTGATTAAGCCACTGCGATGTAAACGCCCTTGTACAGACAAAGCCTGCCGAATTGCTTCATAAGGCAAATCTAAAACCACAGCCAAAGCACGTATGGTTTTAGACGCAGTCAATTCACCGATGGTATCCGCAATATCATCTAAAAGTTGTTCACTGTTTAACATCACGATAAAGCCTAAAATCGTGCTTTCAACAGCATTTAAATCCAGTAATTGCTGTATTAACTTTAGGTTATATTGCAACTCAGCATTGAACTGAAAATTATCTAATAAATTTTGCTGTTGGCTATTTTTATGCAAATGGTTGAGTTCCTGATAAGCAGCTTGCTCATCGAACTTATCTGCAAGTAATGCTTCAGAAAAACCTAACTTTTTTGCAATCCATTGATGACTGAAGCAATGATCAGAAATAAATTCTTTTGCACCACCTAACTCGACCAAAAATCGAAAAGCCCAAAGTTTTACAATCAGAGAAATTTCAGCAAAATCCTCTACGTCAACCTGATGCATATTTTGTGCAAAAGGTTGATTAATATATTCGTTCATATATTCACTTTTTTCTTTTCATGCCGAAGGCTAAACTTTTTCCAATTTGCATTTTCTGCAAGCAAAGTCATCCCTCAGAACATCTATATTCTTTAAAATAAGGTTTATTTTCGTTTAATTTAAACGATTAAAAATGTATAGGGTCTATTTAAAGCCCAAAATGAGAAATACGTTAAACAACATGATTTTTCTCCCGAATATTGAATTTAACAGCTGATTCAAATCACATTTTAAGCACCCTGCTTAAAATGATGGGTTCAATCAAGATATTATGGTTATCCTGCAACCAGTCAGTGGTTGTAAACAATCTTGTCAAAAGGCAACGTTACAAGATCAAATTGAGGCAAGTGAAAAGAAAATTGGGTTTGTCATTGTGATTATTTAAGCCATCGTGGCTAAATTTTGGCTCATTTTAAAGTTAAGCAGGGATTTTTGCAATTATTTATTCACCACCAACATAGGATTTTGTCAGTTTTCACCAACGACCCAACGAAAAAAATCCCGCCGAAGCGGGATTTTGATTGTCTGTTTCAGTTTATTTTGCTTTATCGATAAATAGCTGGGTACTGTATTCAGCCGTTGCTAATTTATTAATTTTCTTTTGACCTGTCTGACCAGCCAAACCTTGGGCATATTTGAGGAAAGCCTCCGCATAGTCTAAGCCAACATTCACACGGCGCTCACCAGTAATGGTTTTCAGGGTAGTATAGTAGTCACCACCATTGGCAAGAAAATCAATCGTGATCGCTTTGTAAGTCTTATTGAGATCTAGATTTTCATATTGCCCAGATGCATTACGTACTTGTATTTGGTTAAGACGCTGGCCTTTGTCTTTGGTAAAGTCAACATTCCAACGCATACCACCGGTATATGGGTAGCTACCCGTATTATTCTGGGTAATCACACCATCTATTGCATCTTCTAAGGTGGCTTTAACTTCAGCACCCGTCAGATCTAAACGCAACAATGTATTCTTGAACGGTAAGACATTATAAATTTTACCAACTGTCACATCCCCTAAAGCAACATCTTCACGGACACCACCACCATTTTGGAATGAGATATCAGCGCCAAAGAAGGTCTTTCCTTGTTGTAAAAACGCTTCAGCAATAATTTGTTGAATATCTCCACCATGTTGATCGACATGGGTATTCTTATTACAGATATCGCCGAGAGTTGAACGATTTACATCACGTTGTGTACCAGGGACTCGACGAGAACAGAGATTATCTGTGGCTTGACCTACGATTTCCTGAGCAAATTTTTTCTTTTGTTCCTGATACGGTTTTAAAACATCCAAGGTCTTTTGTAGTGGTGTTACAACAGTAAATGGGGCCTGATCTGTTTTAAATTGCGTCAGAATTGCTTGTTTTTCAGTTTCGGTGACTGCTTTTGCGTCTTTGGCGGTACGGGTAAAGTTATTCCCAATGAGTACATGTGGTGTTCCACTACAGCTTTCGACATTCCCGTTTTTGTCAAACTTCACATTTAAATCGCCCACGATATAACTGTACTGCCAAGCTTGCGCGACGCAGACCAATTGACCATCTTTGTTTCTCAGCTGTGTTGGATAAGCACCTTCAGGTGTCATGCCATATTTTTTAAGACTGTCAGGGCCCAACAAGGTATGTGAATCACCCCCAATAATCACATCAACATCGGTAAGTGATTTTGCCAGCTGTTGGTCTAAGTCATATCCCACATGGGTTTGAAGAATAATATTTTTAATACCTTGTGCTTTATATTGATTTATTTCTTTTTGTGCTGTTTCAATTTCATCTGCAAACAATGTATCAGCATTTGGTTGAGAAGAGTTTTTGGTTTTCTTAGCAACCGTTAAACCAATGATTGCAAATTTAACCCCCTCTTTTTCAAACACTTGTGACTTCAAAATGCGATTGGTTTTATACAACGGTGAAGATGCACCAAAACTGACATTGGCCGTTAAAATTTGGGTTTTGTCTTTACAAGAACTTTGATCCAAGAAACCAATAAATTTCTTTAATCCATCATCTTTAGAATCAAACTCATGGTTACCAGGCGTAAATGTATCAAAACAAACGGTGTTCATTGCATCTGCGTCTGCTTTACCATCCGTTAAGTTATAGTACAAATCGCCAGTGATCGCATCACCAGCATGTATTTTTAAAGCATTTTTCTTTTCTACTGCAAGTTGGTTAATTAAGCTTGCAACACGTGCAAATCCACCACTTGCAACACTAAACTCTTCATCCCCTGTCCCCACATTGCTTTTAAATTTAATGCTTTCTTCATCTAAATGTGAATGATGGTCATTAATATGCAAGATATTCAGTTCTAAAGCTTTTGCCTCTACTGGTTTTTCAGTATTTGAATGATCATTATCATCATTACAAGCAACCAACAGCGTAGACAGTACACTCAGCAAAATGATTTGCTTTTTATTATTAATCAACATGATATTTCCAACAAGCAATAAATATTTATGGCCTAGTATGTTGATCATTTGTTTAATTTTGATGAATAATTAAACATTATTGCTCAGCAACAAGGTTTCATCAGAGCTTGAATATTCAAATTGTTTTGTGAACACCGACAAACACAGCATACCGATACTTTTACCAACAGCTCATTTTATGATTTTTTCTTTAATGTATTTTTTAAATATTGAAGTTTCAAAAAGTTGTATTCAAATTCAGTTGTTTCAAAAATAAAAAACCAATCAAATTTGATTGGTTTTTATAACAAGTTAAACCTTAATCTGCTTGATAAAAAGGTTTATCACCCATCAAAGTGGCTCGATTCATAACACGGTGCTGAGGACGGTAATCATCAACAGCATAGTGGAAGGTACAACGATTATCCCAAAATGCCACATCATTGGCCTGCCATGACCAACGCACTACAAACTCTGGTTTCTGAATATGTTCAAACAACATTTTCAAGACAGCATCGCTTTCTTTGGCTTCGAGTTCATTAATTCGTGTGGTAAAACCCTCACTCACAAATAAAGCTTTACGACCTGTGACAGGATGAGTACGAATCACAGGATGGCTAATCGGAGGATGTTTTTTCTTAGCCTGTTCTAGCTTTTCTAATTCAGCAGGATCACCACCAAAACGATCTACTGGAAATGAACGCGCAATATCATGTGTTGCAGTTAAACCAGACAACATCGCTTGCATCGGTTTGGATAATGCTTCAAACGCCGCTGTTCCACTTGACCAAAGCGTATCTCCACCCCATGCAGGGACTTTTTTTGCACTTAAAATTGCGCCCATTGCTGGTGTTTCAAGAAAAGTCACATCGGTATGCCACAGTGCATTATCCCGTAAATCATTTAATTCCGTATCTAAAACCATGATTTCTGGTTGTTCTGGAATATTGGGGTAAATTGGGTGGATGTGTAACTGACCAAATTGACGCGCCAAAGCTGCATGTTGCTGTGCAGTCATCGGCTGATTTCTGAAAAAGATCACCTGATGTTTCAATAAAGCTGCTTCAATCAAAGCCTTTTGTTCAGGTGTTAAAGGCTGATTGAAATTCACACCTTCAATCAGCGCACCAATCGTTGGATTTAATGGGGTAACTTTAAAAATATTTGAAACAACAGCGTTCATTTCTTCCTCGATCATCTCACGATGTATTAAAGGCAATGCATCATTAAAACGTTAAAACTAAATATGGCGATATGCTATCGAAAAATGTAGCGAAAAATAACTTACTGAGATTGCTTATCCCAAGGGACTAATTTCTTTTGCAAACGACGTAAACCAATTTCCAGAATAAAGGCAATCACAGCGATAATTAAAATCCCGACAATCACAACATCCGTAGCCAAAAGCTGTGAAGATGATTGCACCATAAAGCCTAAACCTTCAGAAGCACCAACCAACTCTGCTGCCACCAAAGTCGACCATCCCACCCCAAGACCAATACGGATACCGGTTAAAATGCTCGGTAAAGAACTTGGTAAAACCACATGTTTAATAATTTGCATTGGGCTTGCACCCAAAGACTGTGCAGCACGAATTTTGGCTTGGTCGACTGAACGGACACCGGTTGCTGTTGCGATAACAATCGGTGCAAAAATTGCCAGATAAATCAGTAGTACCTTGGACAATTCACCAATACCACACCAAATTACAATCAAAGGTAAATACGCCAGTGGTGGAATCGGACGATAAAACTCAATGATAGGATCTAAAATACCCCGCACAATTTTATTGCGACCAATCGCAATCCCCACTGGAATCGCAGTGATAACCGCAGCAATCAATGCCGTGCCGATACGACCCAAACTTGCGCCAATATGACTCCACAAGCTAATACTCATATAGCCATTGCTGAACAAATCATTGAAACGCTGCAACACGGCGGTTGGTGATGGTAAGAATAAAGCATCAATCCAGCCTAAAGTGGTGACCAGCCACCAAATTGCAATCAAAGTAATGATCGTGATACTACTGATCAAAGTAATATTGACTTCACGTGGAACCTTCACCTCCACAGTCTGAGATTCAACTGTACGAGGGATCAATTTAGGGTCTAATTGTGCTGTCATTACTCCACCTTTTCCACTTGAGCTTGGTCGCTCTGAGCAACATGGTATTGATCCTGATTATTTTGAATGAATACACAACTCAACACATGCTCTCGCATTTCAATAAACTTGGGATCTGATTTAATACTTCGTGCTGGCTCGCCATTGGCATAGCGTTTAGCAAAATCCAACTCCAGCTTTTCCACAATTCGCCCAGGATTTGGTGCAAGAATAATCAGATCTGTAGCCAGAAAAACAGCTTCTTCAATGTCATGGGTAATTAAGAAAGTAGGTTTGGACGTGCTCTTCCAAACATCTAATAATAAGCACTGCATTTGTTCACGAATAAACGCATCCAAAGCACCAAAAGGTTCATCCATCAATAATATTTTAGGGTCAGAAGCCAAAGCACGCGCTAAACCAACCCGTTGACGTTGCCCGCCTGAAAGTTCCCAGATATGGCGTTGACCAAAGCCTTCTAAATTCACCAATTTGAGTAATGCTTGTGCACGGTTTTGACGTGTTTTTTTATCAACCCCTGCAAGCTCTAAACCAAAAGCAATATTGTCTTCTACATTTTGCCAAGGCAATAAAACATCATCTTGGAACACCACACCACGGTCTCGGCTAGGTGCAACGATTGCTTCACCATCCAGTTTTAAAGTGCCTGCTTGTGGTTGAGTAAATCCAGCAATCAGATTTAATAAGGATGTTTTACCACTGCCTGAAGCACCTAATGCAACCATCAGTTGCTCAGAACCCAGTTGAAATGACACATCTTTCAAAACCGGTTGTTCAGCACCCGGATACTGTGCTTGTACATGTTCTACAGTCAATACAGCCATGATGAATACTTCCGATCTCTATTTCGATGTTTGAATAAAACGCGTGTTAATAAACTGTTGATAATTTGGAGAAACCTTTCTCACCAGACCTTGTGCTTTTAAAAAGTTCACTGAGTTGACAATATTTTGTGTGGTCCGCCCACCAAGGTATTGAGTGCTTAATTGCGCCTGACGATCTGGATAGGCGGCGCCAGCAAGAAGCGCTGGCACATCTTGAGCATCTACGCCGGTAATTTTGGCAATTTTTTGCACTTCAGCCGAGTTGGCAGTCCAACGACTTTTATTCTGGTTATAAGATTGGTAATAGTTCAGTGTCACTGTTGAAAACTTTGCTAAGACTTCAGGATGCTTCTGTGCAAAATCTTTACGTGCTACCCAAACTTCAAATGTAGGAGATCCCCATTGCCCAACCTGCCCTGCATCAGTGATGACCTTGCCGGTTTTCTTAATATTGGCAAGTGCAGGTGACCAGACAAAAGCTGCATCTATATCGCCTCTGCGCCATGCTGCATTAATTTCAGCTGGTTTTAGGTTCAACAACCGTATTTGATTGGTTTTAATATTCCAATGCTGCAAAGCCCCCAATAAACTGTAATGGGAAGTCGAAGCAAATGGCGTGGCCACCTTTTTCCCAATCAAGTCCTGAGGACTATTAATTCCTGAGCCATTTCTCACCACTAAGGCTTCCGCACTTTTCAGATCGGTAGAAATTAAAAACACCTCTATGGGCAAATTATTGGCAACAGCTGCCCCTAACGGACTTGAACCAATCAGTGCGATATCTACAGAACCAGAAGCCAATGCAGTTAAAACCTCTGCACCACTATTAAATAAGCGCCAATCCAGTTTTTCCCCAATCACTTTGTCATACACACCATCAGCCTGTGCAACTTTTGCAGGTTCTATGTTGGTTTGATAACCAATGACGATAGGGCGAGCATTTGCCAAACCACTATAGCTATATAAACTTATAGCTGAGCAAAGCAAAATCAGTTGCTGAAATTTCATGATCAATGTATGGACTAGAATAAATAAAAAGAGATGGGAATCAGCCTCATGGTACGGTTTTTTTGTATATTATTAAAAATACGTTTTTTAGATTTACTTATATGTTTTATTGATTAACAAAACTTGAAATCTATTTTATTTTTCTAGATCGATCAAAATTAACAAGATTTTAATTAAGCCACTAAACCCACACCAACAACCATAACAACATCACAATAATATTTTATTAAGATAAATAAATCACATTAAGTAAGCTATTCAATGGTTTATTCATCGGAAATAGAGTAAAAACTCTATTTTTATTCAAATAAAATTACTATATTTAGTATAAATAAAACGCGTTTTAAGTATAAGGATATAACATGAAAAAGGAATTTCTTGCCCTTACTACAATCGTATTATTAGGAATATCAAGTACCTCTCAAGCAAAACAAGAAATCTGTGTTTTTGATTTATTAGGGAAAGCTGGTGAATCCTATAAAATGATGGAAGAGTGGGCACTCGCTGCAAAAACATGGAATACCGATGTCCAGCTCATTGCTTACCAAAATGAAGAGCTTGCTGATAAAGATTTTAAAAATGGCAAATGTGATGCTGCCTATATCACCACAATGCGTGCACGCCAATACAATAAATTCGCAGGATCTATTGATGCGTTGGGTGGTGTTCCAACCAATGCCATTGCGCTCAAAGCGATTACCTTTGTCTTGGATAAACGTAATGTAAAACGCTTAAAAACCAAGATAGACAATGAAGAAATAGAAATTGGTGGAATCGGTCAAATTGGCCCTGCCTATATCTTTGTGAATGATCGAGCCATCAATACCATTGAAAAAGGTAAAGGTAAAAAATTTGCGGTATTGGCGTATGACAAAGCACAGATTGCAATGGTTGAACGTGTCGGAGCAATTCCTGTTCCATCCGATATTTCCAATTTTATTAAGAAGTTTAATACAGGTGAAGTACCAATGGTGGGGGCACCAGCCTATGCATTTAAACCTTTAGAAATGGAAAAAGGGCTTGGCTCTAAAGGTGCATTGATCAATTTTCCAGTGCTTAATGTTACTGCTGATCTGGTGTTTAGATCTCAAAAATTCCCAGCTACTTTTGGCAATGATTCTAGAACCTGGTTTATCAAGCAACTTCCGCGTCAATTCAGTATGGTCAAACGTTTAGAAGAAGGCATTCCTGCTAAATATCGTTTGAATTTAAGTAAAGTAGATACTGAAAAATATCAAAAGCTGTTACGAGATGGACGTATGGATTTAACCCGACAAGGTATTTACGATCCGACCATGATGTCAGTGCTTAAACGGGCACGTTGTACTGTAGATCGAACCAATTTTGAATGTTCTTTGGCGGGTGAATAACATCTCTTCAAAAGTTATTGATAAAAAATCAGGCAATGGAGGCATCCATAAATTGCCTGATTTTTTATTTTAAAATTTACTGAGCTGAAGGTTGTTCAACTAAACTTGGGTCATTGGTTGCTTGAGCAGGTTGTGATTGCTGAATCGTCGCATCACCCTCAACAGCAGTACCTTGTTGAGTCGGATCTACCGTCGAAGTTTGTGCCGATTGTTGTTGATCTGTAGAACTCATTGGTGCTGATTGGGTCGTTTCAGGTGCTTGTGTTGTTTCACTTGATGTACACGCCGTACTCATGACCGCAACACCAGCCAATAGCATAAAAATAAGACCTGATTTTTTCATCATAAATTCCTTTATCACTCTATCAAAAAACGGCAACACAGGACTGCGTTGTCGTGCTGACTATGATTGCTATTTTTTCTGCAAACTTCGTTGAAGCTTGGTTAGACTTTTAAGGTATTGCCGTATAAGTTATGCAAAGTTTATTAAATCAATGATTTAGATTGACCGATTTTATTTTTCATTATACTTGTTTCATTTCGCTGGATTTTTTGATGGGATTGAATGCGATTAGGCAAAAGTCTATCTAATAAAAGATATACTTTTACCATAAAAGTTTCGCATTACTTACATTGTTAATGGTTTTTACAAGACAAAAAAAAGCTTACCCAAGAAGATTGGATAAGCGATGAAAACATTGTTCAAACTAAAAAAAGAAACTACAGCCATAGAATCTATGAAGCATGATAATTAAATTATTGCTTTTTCGCAAAGCCTTATTTTCAATAAGTTTAATCGGTTTTACATGTGAGTTAAGTATTTTGATCTATTCATTCAATTTTAATTTTTGAATTTACTCATCATTTTTAAGCAATAACCGCATCAATTCCTCATAAATTTAAATTTTTAATCTAAAAAAATAATCATTGATTTGATGATTATTCCAACAAAAATATCTTTAAATTTTAAGATTTCTCTCTTAGATCCGCTTTTTTCACTGAATTTCATTAAATAATGTCTAAAACTGCTTGAATTTTAGCGGCTCGCCCACATTTCTTATTCATTAATGAATTAAACGATCATGGCAGTTCAAAAATGAACACAGTGCAAAACTGCTGCCGATAAGGACTGTACATGTTTAAGAACCCATTTAAACGGAGTAAATCAATGGCAACTGAGCAGAATCAAGAAGCCCAAGATATTCAAAACGAGCAAGCCGAACAGCAAACTCAGGCTGAAAATGAACAGGTTGAAGTTACCGTTGAAGCTTTACAGGCTCAAATCAGTCATCTTGAAGAGAGCTTAAAACTCGAAAAAGCACGTACTGCAAATGCAGTTTATGAAGCACAAAAAAGTGTAGAACGTATTCAACGTGATGCTGAAAAGCATAAAGACATTGTGTTAGAAAAGTTTGCCAAAGAATTATTAAATTCTGTCGACAACCTTGAACGTGCAATTCTTGCAGGTGGTGATGAAGAAACACCTGTACTCGAAGGCGTAAAACTGACTTTGAAATCACTTCTCACCACTTTAGAAAAATTCGGTGTTGTTGAAGCAGACACAACCAATGGTTTTAACGCTGACTTACATCAAGCTGTCGGGATCGACCCAAATGCACAAGCCAACCAAATTGGCACAGTTTTGCAAAAAGGCTACACATTAAATGGTCGACTACTTCGCCCTGCAATGGTGATGGTTGGTCAATAAGCGTAATAAATAGGAGCTTTTTAAAAATATTTTCATGAATTTTCACAAATCATGACTTGAAAATTTTTGAATGGCTCTCATATCGGATAACAAGAAAATCCCTTTTAACTCCCCTTTGCAAAAAGAGGAAACCAGGGATTCAAAAGAATTTAGAGGAATTTGATTTATGGCTAAAATTATTGGTATTGACTTAGGTACAACGAATTCATGTGTTGCTGTACTTGAAGGCGATAAAGTTAAAGTGATTGAAAATGCTGAAGGTACCCGTACAACACCTTCTATCGTTGCATATAAAGATGGCGAAATTCTTGTGGGTCAATCTGCTAAACGTCAAGCAGTGACCAACCCTAAGAATACATTATTCGCAATCAAGCGTTTAATTGGTCGTAAGTATCAAGACCAAGCAGTACAAAAAGATATCGGTATTGCACCATTCAAAATCATCAAAGCTGATAATGGTGATGCTTGGGTTGAAGTAAACGACAAAAAACTTGCGCCGCAACAGATCTCTGCAGAAATTTTGAAAAAAATGAAAAAAACTGCGGAAGATTATTTAGGTGAAACAGTAACAGAAGCTGTTATTACAGTTCCTGCTTACTTCAATGATGCACAACGTCAAGCAACAAAAGATGCTGGTCGTATTGCTGGTCTAGAAGTTAAACGTATCATTAACGAACCAACTGCTGCTGCACTTGCGTTCGGTATGGACAAAAAAGAAGGCGACCGTAAAGTTGCTGTATATGACTTAGGTGGTGGTACATTTGACGTATCAATCATTGAAATCGCTGACTTAGATGGCGACCAACAAATCGAAGTATTGTCAACCAATGGTGATACATTCCTTGGTGGTGAAGACTTTGATAATGCATTGATCGACTATTTGGTTGAAGAGTTCAAGAAAGAGCAAAACTTCAACTTGAAACAAGATCCACTTGCATTACAACGTTTAAAAGAAGCAGCTGAAAAAGCTAAAATTGAGCTTTCTTCATCTAATTCGACTGAAATTAACTTGCCATACATCACTGCGGATGCAACTGGTCCTAAACACTTAGTGATGAATGTAACACGTGCCAAACTAGAAGGTTTAGTTGCTGATTTAGTTGCGCGTACAATTGAGCCTTGCCGTATCGCACTTAAAGATGCAGGTCTTTCGACTTCTGACATCTCTGACGTGATCTTGGTTGGTGGTCAATCACGTATGCCAATGGTTCAACAGAAAGTACAAGAGTTCTTTGGTAAAGAACCTCGTAAAGATGTGAACCCGGATGAAGCTGTTGCAATTGGTGCTGCAATTCAAGGTGCGGTATTGTCTGGTGACAAAACTGACGTACTTTTACTTGACGTAACACCATTAACACTTGGTATCGAAACCATGGGTGGCGTATTAACTGCTATTATTGAGAAAAACACCACGATTCCTGCGAAGAAATCTCAAGTGTTTTCTACAGCAGCAGATAACCAACCAGCGGTAGATATTTCAGTTTACCAAGGTGAACGTAAAATGGCTCAACAAAACAAATTGTTGGGTAACTTCCAATTAGGCGACATTCCACCTGCGCCACGTGGTGTGCCACAAATTGAAGTATCGTTCGACATCAATGCTGATGGTATTTTAAAAGTATCAGCAAAAGACAAGAGCACTGGTAAAGAACAATCGATCCAGATCAAAGCAAACTCTGGTTTGTCTGATGCTGAAATCGAAGCAATGATCAAAGATGCTGAAGCAAATGCTGAAGAAGATCGTAAGTTTGAAGAGCTTGCAAAAGCACGTAACGAAGCTGATGCTTTAGTTGCTTCTGCAAACAAAGCTGTGAAAGATCTTGGCGAACAAGTCACTGCTGATGAAAAAACTGCAATTGAAGCAGCAGTTTCTGAGTTAGAAGTGACTGCAAAAGAAAATGATGTTGATGCAATTAAAGCTAAAACTGAAGCTTTACAAAACATCATTATGCCGATCACTCAACGTGCTTATGAAGCAGCTCAAGGTCAAGGCGGCGCTGAAGGCTTCGATCCTAACCAATTCGGTGGTGATGCAGGCCAACAACAGCAAAAAGCTGATGATGGCGTTGTAGATGCTGAATTCACTGAAGTTAAAGATGACAAAAAATAATTTGTCACTTTAATCTTAAAAAACCGCTCAAGAGATTGAGCGGTTTTTTTATATGATCTATTTTTATCCGTAAAGCTATGGAGTCACTTTTGTTTATCTCTGATATCTCTAAAAAAACTAGACTCTCTATCCATACCTTGCGTTATTATGAACAATAGGCTTGCTGAAAAATATCCATCGTAATCAATCTGGGCGACGTGTATATACCAAACTTGATCTGGAATGGCTTGAATGGGTAAAACGCTTAAAATCAACAGGCATGCCTTTAGAAAAAATGCAAGATTTTGCCCAATTTCGGCTACAAGGAGAACAAACCTTAAAACAAAGACAAGAACTTCTTATTGCCCATTCCGTTCAATTAAAACAAGAAATTCAAAGACTCAAACAAGAACAAAGTATTGTCGACTATAAAATTGAAATATATGCACAAAAAATGCTTGAGCTAGAGTGAACTCGAGCAGTTAATATTTTTGACTCACGATTTGAGTTAGGAGTAGACAATGTTAAGTTCAGGTTTTTACATCACCGCAGAATTAAAAATTAAAGATAAAGACAGAATCTTAGAAACCCGTGAAGCCTTACAAGCATTATGTAAGCTCACTCTTCAACAAGAACATGGATGTAGCTTATTTCAACTGCATCAATGTCAAGAAGAGCCAACCCGTTTACTACTTTGGGAACGCTTCGACTCGGAACAGGCTTACCATGCCCATTTTAAACAGCCCTATACACAACACTATCTTTCCAAAGATTTAACCGAAGTGGTGCAACATTTCGTCAGTGATATTGTGCTATAAAAAAGCTCGAAAAATCACTCAAGTCATTGAGTGGTTTTTCTTATTGATCAATTGCCAATCTTCACTAAATCTTTTATCTTAATTATCACAATAATAATGAGTCAAATGATGAAAAACTCTCCTGCTGTATCCAATACTGTGTATTACAGCTTGATCATAGCGCAATTTATATTGCCTATCATTGCAGCAGTCATCGATATATACAGTACTGAACCCGAGTTAGAACTTCTGGATAAAACACTTTACCAAGACCCGCAAGCTTGGGAATTGGGAGTTATGTCGATTGCAGGTTTAATCATCCTCATCATCACTTTTGGTTTATGTTTAAAAAAAGAATGGGCAAGAAAAGCTTATCTCTATACATTTTTCCCAATATTTCTGATTTATTTTATGCCCTTTATGCACTGGATTTACATGACCAGTTATGCAGCTATTTTTAACGATCTGGCCTTTGTTTGTTCTGGAATTCTATTGATGATTTTAGTGACTCCATCACTATATCGACCTATTTTTGAACATGATTAATCATGTATAAAACGCTTGCCATCAGCATTGGCTTATATCTCTTTTTAGAGATTCTATGTCATGGTTTTGCATTTTTTGCAGGGAAAATCGTGAGTAAAGCGGATAAACAAAAGCTCAATCATCCTCTGCACCTTGAATTTACACGGCAAACTTTTTATCGCACCATGTTACTGGTCAGCATTGTATTGATGAGCCATTTCTATACTGAAATTGCCTATTTTGAACAGAATGGTTGGATTCGTTTGACATTGAGTATCAGCATTATTTTACTCATTCTGTTTATACTCTGGTGGCTAAATGCTTTTATTCTGCGCCAAGTGGTTTTAAAGCAACAACAACAATCTGTCACTCTGGTATTTAAACAGAAAATCAGCTATATCATGTTGCATCCTTTACAATTCAAAGCTTTATATATCAGCCCTGAATATTTAAAAAGATCTGTTTGGATGAATCGATTACTCAGTGTTTTTGCTTTTATTCTCTTATTTATTGATATCCAAGTCCTGTTTAACGTTTAAATAAACTGATTATGTGAATGAACCTTCCATCGCGATGCCCAAACTCAGCGTTATGATGGTAAATAATCCTTTCATCAACAAAAATAATCCTGCAAATATGCAAATGATCATGATGATTCTTTGCTTTTTGCTCAGGCTTTCACGTATCTGTAAATTGTATAGACTGTCAGGTTGTTTTTGAATGGATAAATGATCGGTGATCGCCTGAGAAATTTTATCTTCGATAGGATTTAATGACGAACCGTCGAGTACCTCTAAACAATAGTGTCCAACATCCAACTCACAATAAAACATTAGCATTGAAGCACGAGAAAAACCATTTTTACTTGCTCTTGCAATACTTGGTGATAGCTTCACAATCTGCTGAAGATCTGTGTTGGTGATTTGTGGATGAATCAATAGCATAGGTGCAAGTTTAAATAATGGACCCTCTTGCCAAATTGCATAGCCACCCTTTTTGCTGATTTCAAAATTTTTAATTTTTTGATTTAAGGCTAAGTCCAGCACTAAACGTGATCGAAATATAAGAAATAGACTGTAGAAAGCCCTTATCAAAAAAGCGATACCAAGGATTAGAGAAATCCAGCCTAAAATCAGCGTTCCATTCATATTACTGCTTTCCACCTAAAGCTGACTGCTAAAAACATCATCAATTGAAATCAATATTTGTATTGATCACGCAAGCTTTACTTGCTTAAGCATTTGCGATTCTTATATTTTCAGATAAATTATCCACTACAACAATTATTTTTAAATCAATCATGCGTTTTTGGATTCTACTCTGTGTAATTGCCTTTACTGCTTATTTTGCGATACAACGCATGATGTATCCGCAATTGAATCATAATTCTGCCATTGATCGTATCACGCATCCTTTAGATACCCGTTTACGTTATCGTATTGGCGAAATAGATCCGCGTTTTCATGTCAGTAAACAGCAAGTACAAAATTTGGCACAACAAGCCACCGATATTTGGCATTTAGGAACCATGAAAAGTCTCTTTGTTTATGATGATCATGCCAAACTGACGATTAACTTAATTTATGATGAACGCCAAGCGGAATCTAGCGCCAGAAACCAAGAGTTGCGTATTTTGCAAAATACTCAACAATATACACAAAGTGAAAAACAAAAAATTCAGCAACTTCACGCTGAATTAGATCGTACCAATGATGAATTGGATCTGCAAAAAACCAATTATCAAAGTAAAGTTGACCAGTATAATCAGTTGATCAACACCCTTAATCAATCCCATCAAAATTTAGATGCCTCAGCGAGATTGCAGTTAGATCAGCAGAAAAATCAACTGATCATCGAGCAGAACCAACTCAAACAACAGTTAGATATTTATAATCAAAAAGTCTATGAATTAAACCGTCAAGTTGGACAGCTCAACGCTGTCAATCAACAATACAATCAATCTGTGGATCACTTTAATAGCCGTTTCCAACCACGCCAATTTGATAAAGGCGTATTCGATGGTAAAACCATTAATATCTATGAATTTGCTTCGGATGCAGACTTGCGTGTCACGATTGCACATGAACTTGGGCATGCTTTGGGCTTAGCACACAATAATGATCCTAAAGCACTCATGTACCCAATGATGAAAGAACAAGATTTGAAAAATTTTAGATTAACCACAGCGGATTTAGCCATGCTAAACTCAAGACAACGATAAGCAAAATTTAGCGATGATTATCAATTTTAAATCCATAATTTATTTATGTATTTAAATCAGTTTTATGCAAAATCATGTTATTGTGAATCCCTGAAGCAATAAATTGAGGAGATGACTGTGAGCTATTATCATATTATTTTAGAAGTAAATGATCATATCAGCACGATTGAGCAAACTCGTGATATTGAAATTTTTGATATTACTGAACTTCAACCTTATCTCCATTCAATTCTGCTGCCTTATTTCAACGAACAAATCATTGAACTAGAAGACGACAATGTCGAGTTTAAAGATGTTCTACACCTTGAAATTAAACAGACCTTATTGCCAATTCAACATTTAATTGAAGAAGAACAAAAACAGTTACCTAGCGATACCGATGTGACCATTACAGCCTATGAAATCTTTAATGATCGTGATCATACGCAGGATGTTACCGCCGTCATTTTAGATGTCCTAGAAGCAGTCAAAATTGATCCTTTCGCAATTGAATAATCCACATAAAAAAAGGTCTGCTTATGCAGACCTTTTAACATTTGGTGAGGGAAAGCTTTGTCACTAATTTCAGAGTAGAAGGAAGCAACGAAATAGCCCTCAGCAACACTATAAATAATTGGCTAAAATATTGTCAATATCTACAGGACGAATTCCTTCATCTACACTAAAAATATGTTCTGCTCGAACTCGTTCAGTGACACGTTGCCCTCTAGCTCGAATATGTAAATCAAATAGATCATAGAGGTTCGGGAAAGTTTTTTCTGTCATGGTATACTGCATCAGCGACATACTGGATAAATGACCAAAAACGGTGTTATCGATACTTGGCGTAGCTGTCATCGCCAAATCTGTCCAAATCACTTCACGCTTTTCTAGGTCAATGATCAGTGGAATGGTAAAACTGCTTTTTGAAGTCACATCAAATTTATGCTGAACCGTGGTTGGTTCATAAATCTGACCTTGTTGTGCATCCTCTCGCATCATAAAACCAGCAAAACAAATAGGTAAATCACAATAATTTTGCTGGGTATAACTATTGATACTCATCATCACATAGCGAACTCCCAGAGATAATGCCTTTGAAATATCAATGTCAATAAATTCAGATGCACCTTGTGGTGCTGAAGTAATATCACCGCTATGCACTGCAAAACTTTCTTTTAAATTATAAAAAGCAATAGTTGCTTTTACTGTATGTTCTGCATCAAAAACCAATGCGGATAAGTCTATATCCACCCTTTCTGAGTCAGTATCTTTCCAATAAATAAAAAACCGAACAGTATTGCCAATATCCAAAGCTAAACGGCTCCCTGCTGCAATGGTTTTCAATGCTTTACTTGCTGCTCGTTGCGCAAAAGGTACACTATAATTTTTCAACTGATCATCCAGATAGCAAGCACCTAATGGTGAGAGTTTACTGAAACGCTGAATAATACTTTGCTCACATAGGGTTGTTATTTGTGTCGTTATGACTGCAGACAAAGGCGCTAAATTATTTTTGATTGCAAATACTTTGGCAGACTGACCTTTTGGGAAAAAGGTTCGATATTTTAAAGTTCGATTTTGCAGAAAATAGTGCTTGATCTGAAACAGCAAAGCGATCGGCACTGCATCTATAACTGTTTTAAATGCATCAAGCAATTGTTGCTGTTGTACAGGAAATTGCTTTAAACAGTGCTGCAGCCTACGCGCAAACTCTCCTGGTCTTTGTTTTAAAAGTTTCACCACATCTTCAAATTGATGGCTTTGTAATGCAATTTCTATCTTTTGGCTGAACCGTTCAGGCTTTTTATTTTCAAGAATATGCTGAAATGCTATACAGGTTTTAGGAAAATGCTTTTGATAACTAAACGGATGTATCCGCTCAATCACACGTTTCCACGGTTCTGGATAACGAAATAAATCTTCCTGAATATTTAGGCTGTTTTCCAACAAAGTTAGTAATATTCGTCGTTGAGACTTTTTCAAAGAAATCAATTTACAAGGTTCTGCTAAACTGACATCACCATCTGACAATGCAACATAAATCCGTAAGACATCAGTTGAAGTCTGTACATGAAGCTGTAACTGTTGCACAGCCCATAATTGCAAACTCAAATATTGAGCGCTGACGATCGCCTGTACTTCTTTATGTTGAAATTTTTCAGGCAAATATTGCAACCCTTTAGATCCAAAATCTCTTATTAAGTAGATAAGATCTGCATGATCCTGCTGATTTAACGATTTTTTTGTATTTAACAGGTTTGAAAATAATGTGGTTAATTCAGTGCCATCAGCAAGATCCAATACATTGAGAATCCTTTTGTTTAATGCTTTTCTAGGCTCAATTTGATATTCAGGTAAGAGGCGTATTCCCAAAAAATCACCAAGATAATGGGCAAATGCATTTTGATATAATTCTGACTCCGACATTTCATATACTTGTTGCGGAAAATTTGGATACATGGGTTTATATTTCACATGTGCCCCATACATCTTTTTAATACAACCCAAAGTATTTTTATAAAATTCATCAAATTGCGTATCAGACAATTTTAATATTTCAGTGCAGAGCTGTTCAGAGCAACTAAAACCAATTCTTTCAAAGTTTGCCAATAAATTGATTAATTTATGAATAGACTGACTCGACTGTCCCTGTGGAAGCTTGATTTTGTTAAATCTTCTGATTAAAAGTTCATTATTCATTGTTATGACTTTCTAAAATTTATAAATTACATCATAAAAGAAAAACCTGATTATTCATCAGGTTTTTCGCAAAAATCATGCAAAACTGTTTGATTAACGCATCATATTCTTTGCAGCTTCATTTCTAAAAGCTTTTAAAATCTGTTGCCCTGCTCGACCTGTTGGACTCAATCCTAACTTCACTTGTTCTTGCTGAATGGCCTGACGCGTTTTATCGCCAATCAAGCCATCTGCATCGCCAATCGCATAGCCTTTTTTCAATAAATAATTTTGAATTTCTCGGCGTTCTGTACGAGATGTTCCTGCATCGTCAGTAGGCCATGCGGTTTGAAAACCGCCCTTGCCTTGTAAACGATCAGACAAATGTGCAATTGCCAGTGCATAACTTTCCGCAGCATTGTACGAATAAATTGCATCGAAGTTTTTAAACACCAAGAATGCTGGACCATTTGCACCCGCAGGCATCATTAAACCGGCCTGAGTGCCTTCCGATAAATTGCCTTGAATAATTGGAGTACCGTCAACACGAGTAAAACCACGATTTACCCAAGTGCTCAACGATTTTTTATTACGACGACTTTCGCCACCTACAGAGGCACCAGCTGGAATTTTTACTTCAAAGCCCCACGGCATTCCCGTTTGCCAGCCACGTTTTTTCAAAAAGTTTGCTGTTGATGCTAAAGCATCTGAAGTACTTGAAACCAAGTCACGTCGACCATCACCATCAAAATCTACGGCCAACTCTTCATACGTTGAAGGCATAAATTGAGTATGACCAAATGCCCCTGCCCATGAACCTTTTAACTGTTCTTCGCGTAAATCACCTCGTTGTAAAATACGCATTGTGGCAAAGAATTCACCTCGGAAATAACCTTGTCGACGCCCTTCACAACTTAAAGTTCCCAACGCTTGTAATAAAGGATATTTTCCTGAAATGTCACCAAAATTACTTTCCACGCCCCAAACAGCAACAACCGTTTCTGCTGGAACGCCGTAAGCTGCTGAGACACGGTTTAAAACTTCACGATGCTGAGCCAGCATTTGACGGCCTTTCTCTACCCGCTCTTCATCGACCAAACCTGAAAGATAATCCCAAATCGGTGTTGAAAACTCAGGTTGATAATCCAGTTTACTGATGACCGAATAATCAGGCGTTAGATTTTGCGTATAACGATCAAAGGTTGTGCCACTAACACCTGAACTGATCGCTTGCGAACGTAAATTTGCAATACAGCTTTGAAAATTAGAATTGGGGGTATAGCTTGTATTCGGTGTTGTTGTGATTGGTGAGCTAGATACAGCCTGACCGTTAATGATTAATTCAGCATTGGCATGCGATGCTGCCAACAAAACAGATCCACAAATCAAAGTTAAATGACGCATAATATCCACAAAATGGTTTTAAATTTAAATTATGTGAATACCATAGCAGTCTGTGAATAAAATGACAGATGTAAAAACGTAAATTTTGAATTCATTTTTCGATTTTAAATTCATAACCCACAGTTCACTGTTTTGAATTTAAATATAGTTATCCACACCCCAGTAAACTTATCATTTTTTAAATTCAAAACTTTCACACAAATTTGAATTCAAAAACATCATTATTTTAGCAACCTTAGATTTAAATTTAAAATTCCACTCAATCCCATCAAAACTCGCTTAAGTGTTTATTTTTATCCACAATTTGGATTTTGGATTGGTGAGTCAAAACTTATCCACAGTCGTTATTTTCACTTCGAGCAACCAAAAGTTTAAATTTAAAGTTTTAAATTCAAAAAACACCCTCAAGTTAATTTAAATTCAAAGTGGATAACTTTTTGGGTTTTGCTGTTAATACTTTTGAATTCAAATGTTCTAAACCCTTTAAATTTGAACTTTGAATTTAAAAATAGATGCTTGTTTTTCTGTTTATTTAAGCTGTTTTTTTCATCATTCTTGTTTTTATAGCCCCAGAAAATGATCCATTTTTGGGTCATTGCTTAGCGATAAAATAGGGGGAGCATCATGATACAGAACAGCAGAGTAGAAAAAAGCGGGCAATAGTTTGACCGCTTTTTTTACATACAAAATCGAGCTTAAATGTTCATATCTTCGCTTAATGACAATGGATTCGGTAAAATCTTCGCCAATTGACGACATAAAGTCGATAATTCAGCAGCATCATTTGGCATCAGGGTGATATGACCAATTTTACGACCTTCACGTTCTGTTTTATTGTAAAGGTGTAAATGTGCACCTTTTAACGCTAAAACATCTTCGGATTTAGGGTGTTGCCCAATGATATTTACCATCACTGTTGGTCGAACCACTTCGGTTGAACCGAGTGGTAAACCTGCCACTGCGCGAATGTGATTTTCAAATTGCGAACATACTGCGCCTTCAATTGACCAATGCCCAGAGTTATGCACACGTGGTGCCATCTCATTGGCATATAAGCCTTTTTCAGTCACAAACAATTCAAGTGTTAACACACCAACATAGTTCAAATGGTTTAACAAACGGGTGATGTATTCCTGCGCAACGGGCTGTAAATCAGCACTGTTTGGAGCAGGAACAATTGAATGCGAGAGAATACCATTGTGATGATGATTTTCAGCCAAAGGCCAAGTTTTTACATCACCATCAATACCACGCACTGCAATAATTGACACTTCACGAGAAAAAATCACAAAACTTTCAGCGATTAATGATCCTGCTGGCCCCAACTCAGCCCATGCCTGATCAATTTGATCCACTAAACGCAGTACAAATTGACCTTTACCATCATAACCACCTGTCGCAGTTTTAAGTACGATTGGTAAGCCTAATTCGCTTACTGCAAGCTTAAGCGTCTCCAATGAATCGACTGCTTTATACGGCGCAACAGGAATTTCCAGCTCATCAAATAAAGCTTTTTCAGAAAGGCGATGTTGTGCGATTGCTAAAGCTTGGCGTGGCGGATACAGATCTTTTTGCTTGGTTAATACATCAACATCAATCAATGGCGTATTTTCAAATTCCAGACTAAAAACATCTGCACTGGCAATAAAATCTTGTAACCCATTTTCAGCTTTAGTGCTAAAAACGTGTCCCAATATTGCAGATGGACAATCCGCATCAGCTTCAAAAAATGTGCATTGGATATTTAATGGGAGCGCAGCTTGCGCCATCATACGGCCGAGTTGACCACCACCAAAGATACCGATGGTTTTATTCATAACCTGTGTCCCGTTTTTAAGCTTGACCCGGAATATTTTTACTTGCCACTTTATCAGTTTGAGCGACACGGAAATCTGCAACATTTTTTGCGATTTCAGGGCGAGTTAAACCTAAAATTTGAGCGGCCATGATTGCTGCATTGGTTGCACCCGCAGGGCCAATTGCCAATGTGCCAACTGCAATACCTGCAGGCATTTGTACAATAGACAACAATGAATCAACGCCATTTAAAATTGAAGATTTCACAGGAACACCCAATACAGGCAAATCTGTTTTTGCTGCGCACATTCCTGGTAAATGTGCTGCACCACCAGCACCAGCAATAATCACCTGAATACCACGTTCACGTGCTGTTTCAGCATATTCAAATAAGCGGTCTGGCGTACGATGCGCAGAAACAACTTCGGCTTCAAAAGGAACACCAAGCTGTTTCAGCATATTGGCAGTGTTTTCGAGAGTTGCCCAGTCTGATTGAGAACCCATAATAATTCCAACGAGAGGAGCGTCTTGTACAGCGGCCGCATTCATTGCATATATTCCATAAACGAATGTAAGGAAGTTTAAATACTGGTGATCAGTGTTTAAATGAATATCAAGAAGCTCGCTATTATAGACTGATTTTTCATCTCACGAAAATTTAACAGACGTAGGAAGTCAATTTTTTTTAAAGGAGCAGCCTAAAAGCCGTTTGACTTGAGAATAAATATGGTCTCGACCCCGTAAATAACAGAAAAATTGCTAAAGATTGGGACATGAGATGAATATGCTGTCTGAGTAAAATCCTTGTTAATTCACATCATCACAGCTCATCTACTGGCTTCTAAACACAAAAAACACGCAGCCCATTAAACATAAACCCGCCCATAAATAATCTAATTTAAATGGTTGTTTAAACAAGAAAATCATAAATGGAACAAACACCAACAGTGTCACCACTTCTTGGGTGATTTTCATTTGCCCCAACGACCAACCATGTTGCGCCAATAGACGTGTTGCGGGAATCATAAAGCTGTATTCAAGTAAGGCAATGATCCAACCAAACAAGATCGCTTGCCACAGAGGTGCATCATGTAAGAATTTTAAATGCCCATACCAAGCCAAGGTCATAAAACAGTTGGAGATAATTAGTAATAAAAGGGGGAGAGATAAAGCCATATTGATACCAATTAAATTATCAAGATATATTTTTGAACATTCAATGTCTGAACATTAAAGCGCTAAGGCAATTTTTTTACGTTTTTTGAAATAATAAATGAGCGAGCCTATTTCCAAAGTACCAAACAACAATACAGTATCGAATACTTGTTTCAATAGCGATTGATCATCATAAAATGAGCTCAATAGACCAATTAAAGCAACCCAAATGAGATGAAAAATTAATCCATTTTTTAATTTGTGATCTTTTGAGTCTTTTGTATTGAGGTATCCCATCCAAATAAACGCAAAATATTGGAAGAAGATTAAAATTACAGCTGCGACCATTAAATGTATGGATATTATTTTTGCAATGCCTGCTATCAAAGCAGAAACAATAAGCAAAAAAATAAAATACGCGATATTTTTAATCAGCAGAAAGATAAAATCATGTATATCCATTTTTAATAGATAATTCAGAGTGTTCAATCGATATTAGCATTGATAGAAGAATAAAAATACCAAGTGAGAGTTCATTATTTTCAATAAAAACCCACCTTTAAAATCGTAACAAGAAAAACTATCTTTTCGCCTTAACCCTTGCTATCGTTGCTTTCAAATCAAATGAAACGGCTACACCACAACAACAAAGTGATGTGTCTATAAAAGCACTGGAGTTAACACGAATGCATCTGCATATTTTGGGTATTTGCGGCACCTTTATGGGTTCATTGGCGCTATTGGCGCGTGATTTAGGACATAAGGTCACCGGTTCAGATGCGAACGTTTATCCACCGATGTCGACCCAACTCGAAAATGCTGGCATTACCTTAATGCAAGGCTATGACCGTAGCCATTTACAGCCACATCCAGATCTTGTCATTGTAGGCAATGCAATGAAGCGTGGTATAGATGCGGTCGAATATATGCTCAATGAAGGTTTAGCATATATTTCAGGTCCGCAATTCCTTGCTGACCATGTATTACAAGGCAAACATGTGCTTGGTGTTGCAGGTACCCATGGTAAAACCACAACAACAACAATGCTGGCTTGGGTACTGGATCAAGCAGGTTTAAATCCTGGCTTTTTAATTGGTGGTGTACCTTTAGGCTTTAGTGAAAGCGCACGTTTAGGGGGTGGAAAATACTTCTGTGTAGAAGCAGATGAATATGACTCTGCTTTTTTTGATAAACGCTCTAAGTTCGTACATTACCATCCAAAAACTACGATTTTAAATAATCTTGAATTTGACCATGCCGATATTTTTGATGATCTAGCAGCGATTCAAAAACAGTTCCATCATTTGGTCCGTACCATTCCAAGTGAAGGTCGTATCATTGCCCCAATTAGCGAAACCAATATTGATGAAGTGTTGCAAATGGGTTGTTGGACACCTGTCGTAAGGACTTCACTTGACGCCAATAACAATGCTGAAGTTTATGCTGAACAGCTTTCTACGGATGGTTCACATTTTAAAGTGCTTCAACACGGCATAGTAAAAGGTGAAGTGAAGTGGAATATGACAGGGCAACACAGTGTTGCCAATGCTTTAGCAACCATTGCAGCTGCTGAACATGTCGGTGTTTCAATTGAAACAGCATGTGAAGCCTTATCGAATTTTGGTGGGGTGAAACGTCGAATGGAATTACTTGATACGGTAAATGGTATTGAAGTATATGATGACTTTGCCCACCACCCAACTGCGATTGATACAACACTTGAAGGTGCACGTAAACGTTTAGGTGAACGTAAGCTTTGGGCGATTATTGAACCTCGTTCAAACACCATGCGTATGGGCAGTCATAAAGATGGCTTGGCACATTCTGCACGTCTTGCAGATGAAGTGATGTGGTATCAACCTGAAGGTTTGGACTGGGATTTACAGCCTGTCATTGACGCTGCAACCAATAAAGCCGTTGTGGCTCGTACACTGGATGACATTATCAGTACCGTTGTTACACAAGCAGGTGAGGGCGATGCTGTGGTGATTATGTCCAATGGTGGTTTTGGTGGATTACATCAAAAATTGATTGCAGCATTAAAAGCAAAATAAGTCGAAATAAAGTGTAGAAAACCCACAAAAATTTGTGGGTTTTTTTTATTGATTTACGGAGGGTGTTCTTTCAATAAATTTAAAATCCTTAAGCTTGACCCAACCTTCAATCAGATCATCTTCTATATTTTGATTTGGATCATTAAATATCACATAAACCCAGTCTTGTTTTTTCTTGTCTTTATAGATTGAATAAGCCGTGACATTATCATTTTGAAGCACAAAAGTATCATTCATCTTACAGATGTTTTTGGGTGCTGAATAAAAATAAATACGATGTTTAGATTTGCCTAACAACTCCCAACTGGGCTGTATTTCTTGCTCTTTTTTATAGGTTTGCAAATTTAATTCAAAACAACTCATTGCTAAACTGAACGATGAACTGCTCAATAACAATCCAGTGATTATCATTTTTTTAAACATGTTTAATCTTCTAACCGAATCTGAATGGCCCAATGAACATTGGGCACACAATAATAAAGCTAAGCTTTCACATCAACAAAACTTTTATCACGTCTAAACATGACTTCGACATAGGAACAAGTTGGTACAATTTTAAGCTGCTTTTCACGCGCAAATTCAACCAAAGTATCCAACAACTGACGCGCAATTCCATGACCACGCAAGGAGTCATCTACCCAAGTATGGTTCGCAATGATCTGATGCTCACCATGCCATAAATAACTGATCTCAGCAATTCGCTTACCTTGCTCATTATCGAAGTAAAATTCACCTTTTTGTCGATTATCTACATGTTGGAATTGCATATATTCTTTCTCATGGATTTTCTATAACACAATTCCACTGTAGCAAAGCAAACTTAAGATTTCAAAACATCATGAATCGATTGATCTTTATCAAACACTGATTTTGAAAAAGGGCAGAGTGGAATAATTTTCACATTCTTTGAGCGAGCCATCTCTACAACTTGATCTAATAATTTCCGACCTACACTTTGACCACGCAATTCATCTTCTACAACTGTATGGTCAATAATCAACATATTTTCACCCGCCCATGTGTATGCCATTTCAGCCAAATGGTGACCTTCTTCACCAATATAAAATTCACCTTTTTTACCATCATCTTTATGTCTGATTTCTAACATTTTATTTACTCTTATATACGTTTAAATTTATAGGCCTATTCAAAATGCCATAACTATATTTGAATTATTGTTAAATTTTGTCTGACAGTTTTATTTTTGATACAACAAACTTAGCTTAACTTTATCCACAATTCAGCCTAAAATTTAGTGCTAACCTCTTTTAATATTGACCATGTCTGCCTTATCTCCCCAAACTCCAGCACCACAATCTGCCCCCAGTGAATCCCAGCAATGGATCAGTGTGATTAGCCTTGCTTTCGCAGCATTTATTTTCAATACCACAGAATTCGTTCCTGTTGCTTTGCTGAGTGACATTGGAAAAAGCTTTGCGATGCCTGCAACTGATGTTGGTATCATGATTACTCTATATGCATGGGTTGTTGCACCCATTTCATTGCCGATCATGTTATTGACCAAAAATATTGAACGGCGCTTTTTACTGATCATTCTATTTATGGTTTTTGTGGCCAGTCATGCATTATCTTATTTTGCATGGAGTTTCGATGTACTCTTGATCAGTCGAATTGGTATCGCATTTTCTCATGCTTTATTTTGGTCAATCACTGCATCACTGGCAGTGCGAGTCGCACCCAAAGGTAAAGAATTTCAAGCTTTGGGGCTATTGGCCACAGGTACAGCATTGGCGATGGTTTTAGGTATTCCATTTGGACGAATGATTGGTGAATCTTATGGTTGGCGTAATACTTTCGCTTTAATTGCAATTGGTGCGGCTATAGTTTGCGTCATCTTAGCCAAAACATTGCCACGCTTACCGAGCGTCAATTCAGGCTCTCTGAGTAGTTTAAAGGTATTTTTAAAACGCCCAAGCCTGATGATTGTTTTTGCTCTAACCATTATTGTGATTACCGCGCAATTTACCGCATACAGTTATATCGAACCTTTTGCTTTGAATGTTGCGCATTTTAGCTCGACACAGACCACAACCTTATTATTGATCTATGGCGCAGCGGGTTTCTTTGGCTCTTATTTATTCGGTAAATTTGCCAAAAAATATCCAAAATTTCCGATACCGTTAAGTAGTGCGATATTGGCTGTTTCGATGTTATTGTTGACTTCACTGAGTACTGATTTTACCAGTTTTAGTCTACTGAGTTTATTTTGGGGCATGGCGATTATTTGCTTTAGCTTAGCTCAACAAGCCAAAACCTTAGCTTTAGCTTCTGATGCCACTGATGTCGCAATGGCGATTTATTCAGGGCTCTATAATGTGGGTATTGGTGGCGGCGCTTTGCTTGGTGGCCTAGTGACCACCAGTTATGGGCTCAATCATATCGGCATCGTTGGCGGTATAATCGCTGTTCTTGGGACCCTGTTAGCTTTAGTGCTTGTACAACGTAAAGATTTTATTCAAAAAAATAGGGTCTGTTGACAATTCGTCTACGTTTGCGACTACGCGTGTTTTTTAGGCGATACTAGGCGCGAAATACGAAATTTAGTCATTCTAAATAATGAGAAACATCGTTTCGCAAGGTAACACGTAGCGGCAAAAAAAACACTAGTCCCGAAGGGTTGTGGTTAAAATTATCTCAGCCTTCGTTATGAAACTCGAAAATAGACCCACTATTCTCTTCGTTTAATGCCTTGCCTGCTCAATTTTAACCTACAACGCAAGCCATTTATGAAATGCCAACAGACCCTAAATATCTTTTTACAAGTTTTAAAGTGACATGCTGAGTTAAAAACTTTAATTTGATAAAAGTTAACTTGGCTTTGCTTTAAGGTCAAAAAAGACATCGTGCGAACAGTAAAGGTGTATGTAAGTATTAAGGAGCAATTCGATGGCATTGACCACCTCACCCAAGGAAAAACCGAATACTTCAGAAAAGCCTCGAGTCTTGACCCAATCTGAGATCACAGCACTACGACAAGACATGAAGCAGTCAATTGCGTGGGCACAAGCTGAACTGCGCCGTCGACACAATTAACCCAGTGCGGACGTAAAGTCCGATATAGGCAATAACTGCAATGCAACCAATCATTTTATTTAAATTATTAACCACCACACTGCATCGGCAGTGTGGACGTATACATTAAAATAAAATGTAGAAACCAACCCTGCCAATGAGCGGGGTTATTTTTTGCTCCGTGATTTGGTCAATATTTACGGAGAAACTCATGTCTGAGTATCACAATAAACAAGCCTTACTCGTTATTGATCTACAAAATGGCCTATTTCATGCACAGCATCCTCCATTTCAAGCTGATCAATTGTTGAAAAACGTCAATCAGCTCATTGAATATGCGCGTGTTAAACACATTCCGATTTTTGCGATACGTCATGTTGGTTTAGCTGGCACAGGACTCGCACCAAATAGTCCAATGACTCAACTCATTGCTGAATTAAATATTGATCCCAATACAGATTACATCTTAGAAAAAACACGGCCAAATTGCTTTTTCCAAACAGATTTATCACAACAACTAGAATCTTTAAATGTTGAAGAAGTGATCATCTGTGGTTTAAAAACTGAATTTTGTATCGATAGCACAAGCCGTGCAGCAAAAGACTTAAATTATAAAGTGACATTAATTTCAGATGCGCACAGCACAATAGATTCAAAGGTTCTCAATGCTGACCGTATTATTCAGCATCATAATTCAACGCTCAATCAAGCTTTTGTTGCACTAAAAACCAGCGCTGAATTTTGTACATAAAATAAACTACATAAAAATACATTCAAAATTTGCACATTTTTAATAAATATGCGATTCTCACTAGATATTAAGAAATGAAAGATTTCTTACACAGTATATTGAACAAGGGGAGTAGCCTCCTTTATCAGAATATCGTCATTACGCTTTGAAAAAAGCCGGTATCTGAGCATTTGAGATTGATGTACATAACTCAAATGTAGGCAAGACCTTGATCATGTTGACACAGATGTTTAATCATCTGGCAACAGGTCAAGGTTTTTTTATGCCTGATTGCCAGATTCGGAGAGTTTTATGGAAACTATTGGCAATCCATGGCTGTATCTAGCGTTCTTCGCTATTGTTATTGTCATGCTACTGATCGACTTTTTAGGCTTTAAACAAAAAGAAGGGCAAGAAGTCAAAATTAAAACTGCTGCCTACTGGAGCATTGCATGGGTCAGTGTTGCAGCGTTATTTGGTGGTGGTTTATGGCTGTATCTACAACAAACCGCGGGTGTTTCAATTGCCAATAGCAAAGTCATGGAATACTTTGCAGGTTATCTACTTGAAAAATCATTAGCGATCGACAATGTCTTTGTCTGGTTGATGATCTTTGCTGCATTTGCGATTCCACAAGGCTTACAACGTAAAATTCTGCTCTATGGTGTATTAGGTGCAATTATTTTACGTACCATCTTTATTTTTATTGGCGCATGGTTCGTTCAAGAATTCTCTTGGGTGCTTTATCTCTTTGGTGCTTTCTTGGTTTATACAGGCTACAAATTCCTTAAAGGACAGGATGAAGAAGAAACCAATATCGAAGATATGGCTATTCTAAAGTGGTTGCGTAAACACATGCGAATCACCCCAAAATTAGAAGGTGCTCAATTCTTTGTTCGTCAAAATGGCGTGTTGTGGGCAACCCCGTTATTCCTAGTCTTAATTTTAGTTGAAGCTTCCGATGTGATCTTCGCGGTCGATTCTATTCCAGCGATTTTTGCGGTGACCAGTGACCCATTTATTGTCTTAACTGCAAATTTAATGGCGATCTTAGGTCTACGTGCAATGTTCTTCTTGTTGTCGGGTGCCGCGTCTAAGATGCATTATTTGCCTTATGGCCTAGGCATCATCTTAGTCTTCATTGGCTTTAAAATGTTAATGCTGGATGTCTTCCATATGCCGATTTGGATTTCGTTAGGTTTCATTGTGATTGTCTTGGCAATTACCGCTTGGCTCTCTATTCGCCATAGCAAAAAGCACCATGAAACAACCTTGTAAACACTAGATAAAGCCTTCCAATTGGAAGGCTTTTTTATGACCAATAATACTCAACGATTTAAATCAGATTAAAAGGACCAAAATGAGCAATGCATGTTTAACCATCAATTTTAAAACAAAACGTGTCTGTATAGACGGCAAAGTCATTGGTCTAGTAATGGTGCAGCAAGGTGAATTTCATGCACAATTTGATCAACAAAAAACAGAGTGGAAAATAACTTTAGGATTTACATTATTTGGACATTATGGAAATGAAATCTTTATCCATCAGTATAGGCGAGGTTTAGCATTTTCAATTATTTTAGCGACACATGATGGTCATTTATTGGATTCTGATATTGTTAAGAAACTGAAAAATAAACATCAACTCAATCTCCAAATACAACATCAAACGAAGATTTCAATTTTAGACACCCCATGGTCATCTGTTGTCTTGGAGTATGATCTTCACTATGGTTTGATTAATTTAAATCTGATCCCCTAATCATCCACAACAAGCAGCTTTTCCCATCTGGTTAAAAACTGTTTAGCCTGAATCCGTGCTAAAAAAACTGGATAACTGACCAAACGTTTATTCCATCTCAATTTTAATTCAAACAAATCATTTAGCCCAAACGGCGCAATAATTTCGATATCATCATTTTCAAGTAAACGTACTGCAATTGCGGTTGCCGTTTCAACCCATACGGATAAAGCATCGAATAAGGATTGGTATTGAGGGATAGAGTTTGCATCATCTGTTTTATACCACAAATGCACATAGGCTTGATTGACCACATCCCATTCATTATTAGGAAATTTTTGCTTTAACAATTCAGTCAAATGTTGTTCTTTAAGGCCTTGTTGATCATTTAAATCATAGAAAATGACATCGATTTCAATCTGATCAAATCCATAACTCTGATGATGTAAAATAGACCATACCAAGTTACGAATTACACCTGCACTCAAGTATGCATGTGCATGAATATCTCGCAAATACTGTAACCGAAGCATCAATTCAGGACATGAATAGATGATCTGTTTTAACTGTCGGGTATGATCCATTGTTGTCTTATTTCACCATTTTCCAAGACTGTAGTGATTGTTGCTATCAAGATAAACTCACAATATAGAATATGCCTTTAGCCACTAATTTTAGTTATATTTCGATAAAAACGTCACTGTGCTAAAACAATAAAAAATAACGTTATTCAATTTTTTAGTATGCTTTCGTGCAAAACTGCATACAGCATCTGATACAAATTTCAGGTACAATCAATCGAAAAAAGGATAAATTGCAGGTTCTACATGTCTTGTGTTGTACAGAAAACAGCGGTTCGTGGGCGTTTTCTTGATATTAAAAATACCGTTTCTCAAGCAGCTCAAATATTAGATCAAGTTCGTTATATCGAAGATGGTTTACTGATCACAGAGCAAGGCAAAATCACATGGTTTGGCCCTTGGGAAGATGCACAGTCTCACCTGACAGATGATATTCAAATTGATCACTACCCAGAACAACTGATTGTGCCTGGTTTTATTGACACCCATATTCATTTTCCACAAACAGAAATGGTGGGTGCATATGGTGAACAACTTTTAGAATGGTTAAATACCTATACTTTTCCAACAGAAATTCAGTTTGCAGATAAAACCTATGCCGACAAAATCGCACAGTTTTTTGTCCAAGAATTACTTAAAAATGGCACCACGACAGCACTGGTTTTTTGTACGGTACATCCCCAATCAGTCGATGCCTTATTTGAAGCGGCAGAACAGCATCAGATGCGTTTAATCGCAGGTAAAGTCATGATGGACCGTCATGCACCTGAAGCACTGACAGATACTGCTGAAAGCGCATATATTGACTCTAAAGCACTGATTGAAAAATGGCATGGTAAAGGTCGTAACCTATATGCCATTACTCCGCGTTTTGCTCCAACCTCTACACCTGCGCAATTGGCAAAAGCAGGGCAGTTAAAAGCAGAGTATCCAACGGTATATGTGCATACCCATCTTAGTGAAAATAAAAATGAAATTGCATGGGTCAAAGACTTATTCCCAGAGCAGAAAGGTTATCTGGATGTCTATCACCACTATGGTTTAACAGGAGAGCGTTCTGTTTTTGCACATTGTGTTCATTTAGAAGAGCATGAGTGGGATTGCATGCATGCAACTGATTCAGCGATTGCATTTTGCCCGACATCAAACTTATTTTTGGGAAGTGGTTTATTCCCATTAAAAAAATCTTGGGAAAAACAGGTCAAAGTCGGCTTAGGAACTGATATTGGTGCAGGAACAGCCTTTTGCCAATTACAAACCCTCAATGAAGCCTACAAAGTGCAACAACTCCAAGGTGATAAACTTTCGGCAATGGAATCACTTTACCATGCAACGCTTGGTGGAGCGAAAGCGCTGCATTTGGATGCGCAATTGGGCAATTTCAATATCGGTAAAGAAGCCGATTTTGTTGTGCTAGATTTAAAAGCAACGGCGCTACAACAACTGCGTCAGGAACGTGCTAAAAACATAGACGATGCATTATTTGCCTTATTTACCATGGGGGATGATCGCAATATTCAAGCCACCTATATTTATGGACAAAAAGCCTATGAGCAAAACCAAACAAAAACCGCGTAAATCAAAGAAAAAACTGATTTTGATTGGTACAGTTTTTGTGATCTGTGCGTTCGTTTTAAAACGTGATGCACATTGATCATTTCGGCTTAAATTAGGGCATTTACATTTTCAAATGTCAAAAAAGATGCATCTTGATCTGATATGTTTTAAAATTATGCCATCTTTTAGGGTGTTGCTAGTCAACACCTTTTTTAATTTTAGAATTTGATGTTTAGGTTTTTAGGTATTTCCCATGACTATTGAAATGAAAGTGATGATTTCTGCTGAAGAAATTCATGCAAAAGTTCAGGAACTTGGTAAAAAAATTGATGCGCATTATGCCAATAGCGATAAAGAGCTTGTCTTAATTGGTTTATTGCGTGGTTCAGTGATTTTTATGGCTGATTTATGTCGTGCAATCAGTAAGACTCATGAACTCGATTTTATGACCGTTTCAAGCTATGGTGGCAGTACAACATCTTCTCGTGATGTCAGAATCCTCAAAGATTTAGACGGCGAAATTCGCGGTAAAGATATCTTAGTCGTAGAAGATATTATTGACTCTGGCAATACCTTAAGCAAAGTATTGGAAATTTTAAGTACACGTCACCCCAACTCGATCGAGCTGTGTACTTTAGTCAGCAAACCGTCTCGCCGTGAAATCGACTTAGATGTGAAATTTCTTGGCTTTGAAGTTGAAGATAAATTCATTGTGGGCTATGGCTTAGACTATGATCAAAAATATCGTCACATTCCATTTATTGGAGAAATTGGTCTTTAATTGAGACCTCATCACATCATTTTAACTAAAATGAGTTAAGCGACTTCGGTCGCTTTTTTTATTTTTTTAGCTGTTGTAGTGAACAAAAATGCAACAACTTGTAGCAAATAAGCGCTTTTACTTCACTAGAGAATATTTGATTATTAAACTAATTCGATGCAGTAACTCACGACAAAATAAAGAAAAAGGAGAAAGATTATGATGTCACTGATTAGTGCAATTGTGATTGGTTTTATTGCAGGTTTGATTGCACGTGCAATTCACCCAGGTGATGATAAAGCTGGCTTCATTGTAACAACAGCACTCGGTATTGTAGGTTCATTGGTTGCAACCTATGGAGGTCAATTACTCGGCCTATATCCAAAAGGTGCATCAGCTGGATTTATTGCCTCAGTCATTGGTGCAATAGTGGTACTCTTTATCTATAACATGATTGCCAAACGTACTTAAATTTTCTCCTCAATATAAAAAGCACCCTCGATGGGTGCTTTTTTACGCTATCAGTTTCTAAGCGCTGTTTATAATCCAAAATTTTTCCATATTTTCTCAATTTCTTCGGCAGGGTAGGCACCCATCACCTTATAACCATTTGAGAAAATAATTGCAGGTGTTCCATGCAAACCTAATTTTTTACCCAATTCCAAATTACGCTCGATGGGTGTTGCACAATTTGCTGGTGCAGTTGGTTTGATCCCATTTTGAATCAAATTTTTCCATGCATATTCTTTATTTGCAGAACACCATACTTGCTTAGATGGCAAAATCGATTGTGCTTTGATGGAATAGATAAATGTATAAATTGTCACATCATTGAGCTTGGCTAAATTCCCTTCAAGCGTCTTGCAATATGGGCAATTTGGGTCAGAAAAGATTGCAAGCTGACGCTTACCATTCCCCCTGACTGTTTTTACAGCATCATTCAAAGGTAATGCTTTAAAATCTATCGTATTTCCTTTAACTGCTAAATCTTTGGTTAAATTATGCTGATCTTTCAAACGAATCATTGAACCAATAAATAAATGCTGAGCATCCTCATTGACATAAACAATTTGACTATCCAAGGTCCCACTATATAAACCCTGCATTTCTGTTGTTTGCAGGTTATTAATTTTTACATTGGGATACTGCTGTGCTAATTTTGCTTTCACAGTCTCAACACTGGCAAAACCAGCTGTACAAAAAGCCAGACTTAAGCTCAATGCGATAAATTGCTTTAACATAAATCGATAAAATCAAAATAAATATTGAGATGCATTAAAGCATAATTCATCAGCTGACTTGTTTAAAAACTGTGATTGATCCTTATCTCTGTTCGCAATTGTTCTCTACCGATCACAGTACCTTGAACTGTTAAAAAAACTGTACTTTATTCTTGCTCAGGTTTCACGTGAAACCCAGCTAAACATCGCGGTTTTGTTGATTTCAACAGAAATATGCACCAATTGTTTATGAATAGATAAAGCGTGGCGTACCTGATCAGCATTTAAATTTTTATCATTGGATTCAAGCGCTAAAATCACTGAAAATTTGGCTTTAGCGACTTTCCATACATGAATATCGGTTATTTTTGCTTCAGCATTTAGATGCTCAATCACTTCACGTACTTCATCGACTACAGGATGATCCATTTCCGCATCTAATAATGTTTGCGCCGTTTCTTTGATTAAACCATATAACCAACGTCCGACTAAAATTGCCCCAACAATACCCAATACAGCATCCAAAAAGTCCCACCCCAAATACTTTGCAGCAAAAAGAGCAATAATCGCCAAGACAGAGGTCAGTGCATCTGCAACCACATGTAAAAACGCAGCTTTTTGATTTAAATCATGTCCATGATGGTCATTATGCGTATGTGAATGATGGTGATGGTGATGGTGATGGTCAGCATGATCGTGTAATAACCATGCACAAACCAAATTGACCAATAAGCCTAAAATAGCAATCAAAATCGCTTCATTATAATGAATCTGTACAGGATGGAATAAACGCACTAGCGACTGGAAGGCCATAAATAAGGCCACCACCATCAATAGAATTGCACTGCTATAGCCAGCAAGAATTTCAATTTTCCATGTGCCAAAACTAAAACGAGAATCCTGCGCATAATAACGAGCAGCTCGATAAGCAGCATAAGCCAAACCTAATGCCAGCATATGCGAACTCATATGCCAACCATCTGCGAGTAAGGCCATGGAATTAAAAATCCAGCCTCCCGCAATCTCAAAAATCATCATCAATCCAGTCAAAATGGTCGCCCATAAGATTTTCTTTTGTGCTAAAGGATTACCTTGATCAAATTGATGGCTATGCTTTCGCTGAATGGTTTTGAATTGCATGAGGCATGATCCTATATACTCTCCCTGAGTATATAATTTCAATTTAAAATATACTATAAGGGAGTATATAAAATAGCGGATTAATTTATGAGTCATTTACATCAAGATAAAAAAGTCCTCAATCGTGTGAAACGACTAAAAGGACAAATTCATGCGATTGAAGAAGCTTTGAATGATCAAAGCAGCTCATGTATCAGCGTTTTACAGCAAGTTGCGGCAATTAAAGGTGCCGTGAATGGTTTAATGAATGAATTGATTGAGCAGCATTTAACTGAGCATGTGATTAAAGACACTCAAGCCGTAGATGAAGCTGAATTACAAGAATTTTTAAAGCTGCTAAAACGCTATTCATAACTCAATTCACAGTCATCTATGCTTGAATGTTCAAGTTTCCATTGACCCTTTACTGATTAAGTTTTAATCTTTCCATACTCAATTCCTTCCATGCCGAACTTTGTATTGAACAGGTTTGGCATTTTTATCTGCAAAACATTTGCATTTGAAGTCCTATATTTATGAATCAACAATCATGGCGTTCATTTTTAATGATCAGCCTAGCCTTATGTATTGGTACGATTGGTACAGCGCTTGCTAGCCCCTTATATCCAATTTATCAACAACTTTGGCAATTACTCCCAAGCCAGATCACCTATATTTTCGTGGCCTATATGTTTGGTTGCTTAACCACATTATTATTTTTAGGACGTAGCAGTAATAGTTTTGGTTTTATTCGTACCTTACAAATCGGGCTATTGTTTGCTGTGGTTGGCTTAACACTGTCGGTGTTTGCATCAACCACCTATTTGCTTGGATTTGGGCGCTTTATCATTGGTATTGCCTCTGGATTGATCAGCACCTCCGCAATGTTAGGTTTAATTTATACCATTCCTGACTCACATAAACAGAATGCCGCACAGTTAAGTTCAATTATTACCGTGATTGGCTTTGGACTGGGCCCGTTTATTGGTGGCGCAATCGCACAATTTTCTGATCGCCCACTTGTCACACCTTATTTACCCGTAATTGTTGCAGCAATCATCAGTTTGATGAGTTTATTTACGATTAAAACCATGAGGTTTGAAAGGCAGCCATTTTCTATTGCACCCCACTTACAACTGCCAGAAGCTCAATTTAAAAAACTGTTTTATATCGCCAGTTTTACCGCATTCTGTGCTTTTGGCTCATTTAGTTTATTTGCTTCATTAGCACCTTCCTTTATTCGAGATGTGATTCCTTGGCATGGACCATTGGTCAGTGGTGCAACCATTGCCAGTATCTTAATGGTTTCTGCGATCGTCCAATTTATAGCAAAGTCTTTTGATATGCATAAAGCATTGAATACAGGCTTAGTCTTATTGATTTCCAGCTATATTATTTTATCGATCTGTATGACCATGCATTGGAGTTTCTTATTCTTTTTGAGTGTGGTTTTGGTCGGAATGGGGCATGGTTTAACGTTACTGAGTGCTTTTGCATTGATTCACCACATGACCAATGTTGAAAATCGGGCAGCTGTGGTTTCTACTTATTTGTTTATTGCCTATTTTGGCACCATTGTGCCGATCATTAGCGCAGGCTTTTTATCTGATCATTTTGGTTTAATGGTTGGTGTTTTAGGCTTTTGTGCAGGAATCGGTATCTTATGTATTTATTTATTGATCAGTCATTTAAAAATTAAAGCTTGATCAAATATCTAGGCGCACAGCGCCTAGATATTGGTTAAAAGCAATTATTGAATAATCTCAATTTTAACCACTTCTATATCAGTGGGTTTATAGCGGTGAGTATCGACTTCCCCCACAACTTTAACTTTGGTACCCGGTTTTAATTTTTTTAAATCGATAAGATCATCATCCACTTCGATCCCAATAGTTCCTGTGCTGTCTTTTAGCTCATAATGTTCATGTTTTATTTGACGAACAATTGTCCCCGTCAAGGTGACAGCTGTTTCATCATTGGCACGTATTGCTTGTCCAATGGTGATCTTGTTTTTGGCAGCTTCTTGAATAATCACATGATCATCTTTACCCGCCCAAACATTTGACGTCATCACTAAAACAGCAATCGCAAGCAATAAAGGAGTTTTTTTCATGAAAAGAAGCCTTTGTTGAATATGTAATTGATCTTACAGTAAACAATTCTAAGATTGATGTAAATTCAGCTTACAAAAGCACAACTTTTCATCAAAAAAAGCGGACTTATATCCTCTTTTAAGCTTTTAGAGTAAAGGATTATTTTCCAATACAGAACGAGCCAAAAATTACCCCTAATAGATCATCTGCACTAAAATCGCCTGTGATCTCAGCTAAGGCATTCTGTGCTAAACGTAACGATTCAGCGACCAGTTCACCCGCATGATAGACCTCAAGTTGCTCATGTGCTTCTGCAAGATAGTGCTGAGTACGCTTCATTGCGTCTAAATGGCGTGTCCGTGCAATAAAGGTATCTTCTTCAGGATGGAAGCCAGCATGCGCTGTAATCGCATCTATAAGCGCTTGTACGCCCATTTCCTGTTTGGCCGACACGCTAATATGGCGAAAACCTTGAAAATCACTTAATTCAGGTGATTGCGCAGTTAAATCACACTTATTACCAATCAACATCAAACGTTTAGTTTCTAAATGATCTTCAAAATAGCGCTGAGCCAATGCTAAAGGATTTTCGCCTTGGCTCAGGTCATAAACCAAAAGTAATAAATCCGCTTGCTCAATTTCTTTGATTGCTCGGCGAATGCCTTCTTTTTCGACCACATCACCTGTTTCACGTAAGCCCGCAGTATCGGTCAGTGTGATAGGCAAGCCATTTAAAGTAATTTTCTCATGCAGTACATCACGCGTCGTTCCTGCAATATCCGTAACAATGGCACGGTCATTTCCCGCCAAGGCATTCAATAACGAAGATTTACCCGCATTGGGCTTACCTGCAATCACCACTTGCAGACCTTCACGTAATAACTGCCCCTGACGCGCAGAGTGTTGTACAGCAGAGACTGAAGCCTGCACATCTTCAAGTAGATGAAGAATTTTTCCATCTGCCAAAAAGTCGATTTCCTCTTCAGGAAAATCAATCGCCGCTTCAACATGCAAACGTAAATGAATCAGTTTTTCCAATACAGTATTCACTTTATTGGAAAATGCACCTTGCAAAGAACGTACTGCAGAACGCGCAGCGGCTTGTGAAGTTGCATCAATTAAATCTGCAATCGCTTCAGCTTGAACCAAGTCCATTTTGCCATTTTCAAAGGCTCGCATGGAAAACTCGCCTGCTTTGGCGGCAATAGCACCCAGCTCGAACAATCGTGCAAGAAGTGCATTTTGAATTACAGGACCACCATGTCCCTGCAATTCCACCACATCTTCACCCGTAAACGAGTTTGGATTTGGAAAGCAAATTGCTAGCCCCTCATCCATCACTTCACCTTTTTCATCAAAAAACTGACGAAAGCCAGCAAAGCGCGCTTGGGGAAGCGCTTTTTGAGTTAAAGCTTGTGCAATCGCATAAGCCTTAGGACCAGATAGACGAATCACACCTACACCACCACGTCCAGGTGGAGTCGCAATTGCTGCAATTGTGGTTTGGCTTACAGGGTTACTCATCTAAATTACTCAAACTTTGACAATAAAAAAATCCGCCTAAGATTACCATCTTAAGCGGATTTTTTCAGCTATTGCTTAATCTATGAAGATTAAACCACTTCGCTTGCGACTTTGGCTTTAGCAACATTTTTGTTGATAAACCATTGTTGCAGAATCGTGATCGAGTTGTTCACAATCCAGTATAAAACCAAGCCAGAAGGGAAGAACAGCATAAATACTGTAAACATGATCGGCATGATTTTGAAGACTTTAGCTTGCATTGGATCAGTAGGTTGTGGGTTCAACATTTGTTGAACAAACATCGTTACACCCATGATCAACGGCAGTATAAACCAAGGATCCATTGCAGATAAATCTTGAATCCAAAGCATCCATGGTGCATGACGAAGCTCTACAGATTCCATCAATACCCAATACAATGCTAAGAAGATTGGCATTTGCAACAACAATGGTAAACAACCCGCAAGTGGATTGACTTGCTCACGTTTGTAAAGCGCCATCATTTCTTGTGAGAAACGCATGCGGTCTTCACCAAACTCTTCTTTCATGCGTTGCATTTCAGGTGCAATCACACGCATTTTCGCCATAGAGCGATAGCTCTTAGACGACAAAGGCCAAAGAATAAGCTTAACCAATACAGTCAATAATATAATTGACCAGCCCCAGTTACCTACAAGATTATGGAAGAACTGTAAACCAGCAAATAATAATTTTGCAATTGGCCATAACCAACCATAGTCTACAGTTTGGTTTAAACCAACAGCCAAGTCTTTTAATTCAGATTGAATTTTTGGACCTGAGTAGAACGTTGCATCAATGCTCATTGCTTTTCCAGCTGGAACATTGATGGTTGGAGAAGTAAATCCGATGATATTCATACCATCTGCAGATTTACGAGATTCCAATTTTGCTGTGTATTCTTGACCGCCAAAATGACCAGGCATCCAAGCACTTACAAAATAATGCTGAACAATCGCAACCCATCCGCCTTTTGCTTCAGTGTTGAGTTTTTCATCAGTAAAATTTGCAAATTTTAGCTTGTTATAATGCTCATCAGGTGTACCCCAAGCGCCACCCAAATATGTTCCAAGTGTAAAAATCCCTTGAGAGGTTTTTCCTGGATCATCTGAGTTATCACGCTTAATTTGACCAAACATTTGTCCTTGCCAATTTTGCGCACTACGGTTGACAACCTGATAGCTCACATCGATTGGATATTGACCTTGTTTAAAGGTAAATGTTTTGATGATTTCAACGCCATCTGCTGTTTTAAATACCATTGGTACAGCTAAAACTTGCGATGTTTTTCCATCTTTGTCTTTGGCTGCTTTGGCATCTGCAATAGTATAAGCAGTTTTTTCAAACGCATAGTTTGGACGATCTGGCTTACTGTCCGGACCATTCAATCCAATTAACCCAGATTGCGCAACATAGGTACGTTTTGCATCACTTTCAAGCATAACAAAAGGCTGATCACTGTCTTTGCTCTTGTCATGATTCAGTAATTCAATACGAACAATATCACCACCTTTAGGACTAATCCAAAGATGATAAAGGTCAGTTTGTACTGAAATCAATTGTTGATTTGCTGTGGCTGGTGCAGCTGTATTCTGTTGTGCAGCAGCTATATTTGCTTGTGGAACATCGCTAGTGGCCGCAGTTGCTTGACCTTTTGGCAGATCGGCAGACACATCATGCGCTACAACAGCCTGCGGTGTCGCAGCCTTCGATGTATTGTCATGACCATAGTCTTTTTGCCAAGCCAAAATGAGCAAATATGCGGTGACTAACATGGCCCCAAGGATTGCAAACCTGGCCCATTGTTGCATATCTATTACCCCAAGTGGTTAGAGTGATTTTGGTTCAATAAACGTTCACGCAAGGGTACAGGAACATGAAGCGTTTGAGAATCTATTTGCTGAAATGAAATAAAACGAATTGTTTTTTTTGGCACAGGATCATAACCATACTCACCCCAAGGATGACAACGACACACGCGTTTGGTCGCTAACCAGCTACCTTTTAATGCGCCGTGCGTATGGATCGCTTCTAACGAATATTGAGAACAAGTCGGAATATAACGACAACGAGGTCCAATGAGAGGACTAATCGCAATTTGATAGAAACGAATCAACCAATGCAATAAACGAATCATTGGTATCCTCTATTTTTGAGGGGAAGATTGAGCTATTTTATGGTGCTTTTTAACGATGCGCTGCAATTTCAACCAAGCAAATTGTAATTGCTGAAAAAGCTCAGCATTTGGAACTGCTTCTATACCAACTTTAGGCATCACCACAATATCCAATAAATCTATATTTTGCTGGTTTAAGCGAAAACTTTCACGCGTTAAACGTTTTATTCGATTTCTTTCATGCGCACGGCGCACTTTCTTCTTTGCAACAACAATACCCAAACGGCTTTTAGGCTGTTCGGTAACTTTTGCTAAGAATATAAAATGGGGTTGATGCACTTTAAAAAGCGCACCATCAAATACATCTTTGTAATCAGCAGCGCAGTGGATTCTCACCTCTGGACTGAAACTATAAAGAGACATAACACCCAAGTCGTCTATCAACTGTCTAAAAAATTAAACAGTTAAACTATGACGGCCTTTTGCACGACGGCGAGCTAATACTTGACGACCAGCCTTAGTAGCCATACGAGCACGGAAACCATGAACACGCTTGCGCTTTAATTCAGATGGTTGGAATGTACGTTTCATATCGAAACTCCAAAATTGATCTTTTCTAAAGGTTCGCGATTGTATTGTGCATTCTTTATTCTGTCAATAAATAT